>CALGNG010000054.1 GCA_937958735.1 uncultured Aquimarina sp.
TACAATGCTAGAGATTTCCCTACACCATTGTATGTGCTTTTTGTAGAACTCGTATTGTGAGTTCCAATTATAATACTCAATCCTTTTTGATTAAAATCAATAGTATTGAAGCTTTCTTTAGATGAACTGAGTCTCACTAACCTCATAATTTAATTAATTTATTTTCAGTCAGTTGAACCTTATTTAAAACAAACAACAAATCAATAGATAAAATAAAGTTGTCAAATGAATGATAAGTAGGACATTTATCTGTATTATTTATTTTTTCGAATTTCGTCCATAAATCTTCGAGTGAAATTGTTTTATTCATTTGTTCAAGTATAATCGAGGCTAATCCAATCAAACTTTCACATTTTTTTAAATGCTTACTTGGTAGTATCATATTATAGTTGGCTTTTCATATATATCGCAACTAATAAAAAAATAAGATATTAATAAAAGACTAGCATTCATTGAATCTTTCGAACTATCAGGTGAAAGTTTATTTAGAATTGAAAAGAAAGAAGATGGTCCAGTTAATTTGTCAAATGAATGATTATTTCCTTTTTCTTCTTCATAAATATAATTTAGACAATCACGTACTAAAGTCTTTAATTTTTTATTTTGATTATTAGTAAAATAGTCTTCTATTAAATAAGACTGCGTCTCAGACTTCTCTATTAGTTCAGCAATATCCGAACCTAAATTATTAAATTCTATTTTAGAATGAAGCTCTTCTTGGTCGAATGTTTCATCAGGTTTTACAGAATCGCCTACAATCTTTTTTAAATGCTCAATTGTGTTTGAAATAGCAGGTATTGATATTGTGGTTAGATTATCAAAAGAAGGTATAAAACCAACGATTGAATGCTTTTTATCGAGAGTTAATGAATTGAAATCTGAAACCAAGTCATCAAGTGTATAAGAACTGAAAGTAATGTTAGTATGCTTAGCTCTAAGTTCAATTAACTTTTGCTCAACAGGTGCTGGACAACCTTTCTGTTTATCATTCACAACATATTTAAAATGCTTAATGGGCTCAGTTTTTCCCCAATGAGTTTTTAGTCCATCAAAATCCTCTTCTAGCTTACTAACAGCCTTTACTACAGTTCTGTTTTTCTCAATATCTTCTGGTGCAAATACTTGATAATATGTTCCAGAATCAGGCTCAAAACCATCATTTTTTCTATCTCCAATATTACCGTACGCTTTAATTTTTTTAAAAGTAGGGTTTATTGATTTTTTTATTGAAGTAAACAAATCTTCATATGCTTGTCCGTCAGACTTTATCCCTTTAACAATAATCGATAATTCAGCAATGTAATTTTCATTCATTCTTTCATTGTTTATTCCAGTTTTATTATTATGCCTTTATATCGTAAATAGCTAATTTAATAAATCTTTTAAGTTTTTAAACTTTTTTATAACGGCATAAATATAATTTTAACACACTGATAGTACTACATTTTATCTACTCGATAGCTTTTTAGTAGGTTTTGCATCAAACCTATAGTAGCGCCATAACTGATAACTTAAAAACTGATATACTATCACTTTTTTTGTAGTAATTTTTTCTATACACAAAACTAATCTCAGGATAATAAATTAGAACGTTTGTTATCTGTTTGTATGTAATATTCTTGGTCTAGACCTTTTTTTTCTAATTTAATTATTTCAATCAAGTCTAAAATTTTTGATTCCTGTATTTTGTCAATTTTGAAATTCACTTTTTGATTATCAAATCGTTCTCTATTACCATTATTTTTTAAATCTCTTTTAATATTCTCAGGAATAAAAAATGTTGCTTTTTCTGATAGATGCTTTTTATATTCGTTCAAGTAAATGCCAATTCCTGCAATATCGAAATCACCAAAATGCAAATAATTATTTGGGATAGAACTCATCCATTTTATAAAATCTTTATTTTGATTTTGAGGATAACGAGAAACAAACAAAGGGTTTATATTTTTAAATAAATATTTCTGTCCTTGAATTTGACTGAAATTTTTAGCATTCTCTACTCCAATAACGGTTATTTCTTTTGGAATCCTGAAAGTTTCATAATCATGTATAAAAACAAAACTCCCTTTAATCGGATTAATGATTATAGCTTCATTATTCAGTTCAGCTTTTATAAAAGTATAACTATTCACTAAGAAGCCTTTAAAAGCTCTCTCTTTTGATTTTTTAGAATCTGTTGTAATCTTTACAAATTCTGCACGAGTTGAATTTTCATTGTCTAAAGCCAAAATATAATTGTTCAAATCATTAATTTGTAACTGATTTGCTAGATATATATGTAAATCCGTTTTGTTTATTAATTCTAGAGACTTTTTGTGTTTTCCTTTTCTGTAAATAATATTTTCAGAAACTAAATCGTCAATTAACTTGCTATTAACAAAACTATTAGGAATAGATTCTCCATTGATTAGCCGAACTAATACCTTTGCTATTTTTAATGTTAATTTCATTAATTAAGAACTTTGATATTTACTTTAATCAATCGATTAATTTTTGTGATGTATTTTTTAATATTGCTTTTAGATTGTTCTTTGGCAAGTTTATATGTGTATTTATAATCTGTAGCATTTTGACTTGTTGGAGAACCATTAATTAGTAAAATATTTCTTTCATTCGCAAATCTTAAAATCCCTTTTTGATTTGTAGGGTGAAGTGTACCTATTTCATCCATCATACAATGAAGCTTAAAGTCTTTAAATTTCTTTGAAGCATCAATTTTAAAAACATTTAATAGAGAAATATTAATCATAGCTTTAACCAAAATATCTGTACCGTTACTACCTACATTAGATAACTTTTCAACCCAACCAGAGTCATTATCATTCTCTATGATTCTAAACTGTAGATCAAAAGATTCTGACAACGTTAATTTTGTGTTTTTAGATTTTACTAATTCTTTGACTAGTTGTTTTAATAATTCTACCGCTTTTTGATTTTTTGAATTACTTTCTGATGAAGTAAAAAGATTTGCTTCTCCTAGAGCAATACTGTTTTCATCATTAAACTCTTTTATCTTAATTAATAACCTAACAATTGGATTTGAACTTTCTAAAGTTTTCATTTCCATTGTTTTTATAGCTTCTATAAAATTTTTACCAAGGAAATCATCATTGATTTTTTTAATTATTTTTTCAATATCTCCTTTTTTAGAGTTTAGCTCAGTTGTTTCTCTTCCTATTAAACGAATGATATGCGCAAATCTATCATTCACACGTTTTTCATATTCGCTTATTTTATCCAATTCGATAAATTCGTTAAGTTCAGATGCAAAGTTTAAAAATTCAATATCTTCATTTAACTTTACTTTAAAACTAAATATATTCTGTTCACTAAAATTACCTGTAAATGCATTTGTAGATTGTTGTAATTCTTTAAATGTATCGATTCCTTTATAATGTTTATCATTTATTTCCGCTATACTTGAGATAGCAGTTTTTGTCTCAATAAGTTCTCTAATTGGCTCAGAAAAATAAACATGAATGCTTTTATAAGTTTCTGACTTTTCTTTAAACTCAATAAATTTATTTTCATCATTATCAAATTCATCAATTTTAGATTGTATTGATTTCACAAAATCTTCTTGTTTAGTATATTTTGAATTGATTTTATTCAATTCAACTCTATGTTCATTAACTATTGAATCTTGTTTTTTTTCTAAACTAGTCCTATTAACTTTTAATTGGGGTACAATATCGAAAAGCTCTCTTTTGTCTTTGTTGTACTCAATAACAATTGTTTCGTTCTCTTTTATATAATTTAAGTCGTTTTCTATGTCTTTTAATCTATCATCAATTATACTGAGCCTTTTTGTATCAGCTCCTTTGTTGTCTAACTCTGAGGTTTGTTCTTTTTTAAGCTCTTGAATACGTTTATCTGATACTTCTTTACCATTTAAGATAGAAGTTTTTATTTCAGAAATAGTATTGTTTTTAATTTCCTCTAAAGATTTAATTTCAGAATCTCGCTCCTTTTCTTTTAAATTTATTTTACGTTTTATTCCTTTCTTAATAAGTGTCAGGCTCTCTTCTGCTTTTATTTTTTTTAAAGTAACCCTATCTAAATCATTTTCAATTTTTTGTGAAATAGCTTCTTTTTCCGATTTAGCTTTTGAAATCCATTCATCTAAATCAATCTTATTTTTCTTTAACTTTTCTTCGTTTTGTGATATTGTATATTTATTTTCAGCAATACTTTCTTCAAGGTTATTTAGTTTTTTCTTAAATTTAATTTTCAGCTTTTGTAAACTATCGGCTGCATTTGTATTAAGTTGTTTAATAGTATTTTGAACTTCAACAATCTTATTTTTATATTCTTCAATTTCTTGATTATATTCTTTGACAGTTTTAACACTATTTTTTAAGGTGTTTAAGTTTAACTCTACACCAAATAAAGTAGCTGAATTACTATCAATTAATTTAGGATTTAGTTCTGTGTTAAATAGTACCTTATCTTCATCAATTACTTTACCTATGGTGTTTTGCCAATTAGAAATATTATTATCATTTAGCCAACCGTAAAGAGAATATTTACTCTGCTGAATTTTATTTTCAATTTTTTCGATATTTACAGTTAGTTTTTGAACTTTTTCTGCCTCTTTTTCAATGGATATATTATTGGTTCTTTCAACTTCTTTTGTCTCTAATTCCCATTCTTTACGAATTATACTGGTTTGATTTGTTGAATTTAGAATTATACTCTTTGAACTAGATATTTTTTCATCAAGTGCTTTTTTCTTGTCTTTACATTTAGTGATTTCTGTTAAGAAAAATGTTTTATGTTTTAATTCTGATTTGTTTCTCTTTAGGATGTTTTTGTTTTCTTTTATTTTATCTACATCATTATATCCTTTGTCTACTTCATCTTTGTTTTCTTCTTTAATTTGATTTATTAACTTTTGGTAGTTATCAAATATTGAAGTTTTATTCTCTCCAAAATTACCCTGTATCTTATTGATTACTGCGTTTTGCGTATTGGTAAACTCTTGTTGCTGATTTTGAATTTGGGAAATGAGAGCTTGATATTTTTGACTGATTTCTGTGAATTTAGAAGTTAGAAGGTTTTTTTCATCTCCTAAAGTTTTTTGCTCAACAGTCAAAGCATCTTTCTTGGCAACTTTTGAAATTATTAGATTGATGTTTTGATTATTGTATTTCGTTTGTTTTTGTTTTGCTTTTGCTAATTCTGTGGTGATTAATTTTATATCCGAAACAATATCTTGCTCTCTTCTTCGATGTGTTTTTGCTAAGTTTTCTCTTTTCTTAGATAGCTCATTTAATTCATTATTCTCTTTAGAATAACTAGAATGTAAAATTGGCTTTTCGTTTTCTATGAAATCCATTCTAGATGCTAATTCATAAGCTAGTTCTTTTTTTTCTCTTTTGAGAAAATTATAAATCCTAAACCTGTCAATAATTTTGTCGGCTTGTTTTCTAACTACAATTTGTCCTTTTCTATTTTCTTTAAACCATATTTTAATATCATTAATTTGAGTTTCAAAATCATTTAAATGATTTATAGAATAGTTCTCTATATCTATAACGAACTCTTCTTCATTAAGGGATTTTATAATGGTGTCTTTAATGAATTTTGCTTCTAAATTAGTATTAAGAAGTACATTTTGAATAGTTCTAGGTATATTTTGGTATTGCTTACTTTCTATTAACGCATATTTTTTGAGTTCGGGCTTTAAACCATTATTATCCCCATAAATGATTCTACGAAAATCTTCATAACTCTTTATTAAATTGGTGTAATGAATGTCTTTTCCAAATGCATTTCTAATTTTATCCCAATTTTCAAAAGCTCTATTATTGTTATCAATGAATAACTCTCGCTTATACTCAGAATTAAAAAATCGAAATGCAACTTTACCATTTACTTTATAGGCTAAAACACAAAAAGGTATATTATCTTTTATAATTTCGTAAATAATATATGAATTTTGATATTGAAAATAATAGTCATCAAATCCTTTTTTTTCTCTAGGTATCCCAAGTTTTGTTTTATTTGCATTGTAGAAAAACAGAATAGCTCGAAGCAAGGTACTTTTCCCAACACCTTGAGTTCCTATTAAATGGACATTCCCATCTAATTCAATTTCTGCGTATTGTACAGATGCACTATTTATAAAAACTATTTTATTCAGGTATCTCATTTTCTATTTCTTCTGGAATATTAATAGCTATTATAATGTCTTTCAAATAATTTAACGAGGTAAGTACTTTGTAAGTTTCTGAAATCTCATTTTCCAATGTTATAAAACTATCCTTTTCTAGTTTCTCAATTATTTTTTTTATTCTATCTGAATAAATTTTTTTATCAACACCTATTTTCTTTAGTTGTTCTAGTTTTGTTTTTAAATCTGCATTGTTTTTTAGCTGATTTAAAATATCTGATGGGGAGAATCTAAAACCTACATCAAAAGAAGAATCAAAAGTTTTAAAGAAGTCTAGTATGTCAATCCAACTGAATGCTTTTTCTAGCTTCCTATCTAAGTCTGCATTATTTTCTATTCGACTGAAATAGAAATATTCATTACCTTCTTCTAAGATGTAGTTAATTTTATGAAAGTATCCGTATAAATATTCAAATGTCTCTTCATCTTCTAAAATCTTATAAAGTTTTTGAATGTCATTATCAGGACTGTTTGAGCATATGAATTGTCCTTTACGGAGCATGTCGAATATTTCTGATGTATATTTTGTAATCATTAAAATCTATTTTGAAAATACCATAGCATACTCAATACCATTGGTTATTTGGAAATTATCTTTTATGTTCAATTCTTGTTCATATTGAGAAACGATTTGGCAGAAGATAGTTACTCGTTCATTAAAATGAACCTCTTTTAAAAAATCATAGTTTAAAATAAAATGAAATAAATTATCACTCGTAGCAGTAAAATGATTGCGAACCTCCTCTAAGTTTATCATTACTTCTTCCTCAATATTGTTTTCAAGATATTCAGTAGAAATACTATCCGCTATTTCTGGTTTAAACAGTAATCTGTCTTGATGCTTTTTAGATATTCTTTTAATTGCTTCGAAAGCTCGTTCATCTTCTCTAAGGAAATTAATAGACAAATTCAAAGGTTGATTTGTTCTTCCTTCAAAAATTAACTGATTTTTATTTGATACTATTTGTTTAATATCTGTTTCTGCTTCAACAGTAAAATTATCTTTTAAATATTTTAACTTTCGTAATTTCTCTAAAAATTTCCCTTGTTGTTTTATTTGATTTAGAAAATCAATTATCTGTTTTTCTATTTCAATTAGGTTATGTGAGCATTCTCCTAGCTGATGCTTTAATTCAATAATAATTCGTTTCAACTCTTCATCTAAGGCTCTATTAAAAAAAGTTACTTCTTCCTCGTTAATAAGAGTTAGTGTTTGCTGTATCAAATTTGTTACTATTGTTCTTTTCTCATCAAGATGCTCTAACTTTAATTGTTTGTTCTTGTAATTAGATTCGTTTTTAAAGGTGTTTTCAATATTTCTTCTTAAATCTACCACACTTCGTAGTGTGACAAGCCCCATATTTCTAAAGGTTTTCTTTATTAATTTTAAATATGAATATCTGCGATTTTCATTAGGCTCATTCAAAAAATATAGGATATGCTCTTTTATAGTTTTGATATTATCATCAATGTACGACAAGTTAATTTCTTCACTAACATACAGCACCTGTTCAAAGAATTCCAGAAATTGACCATCAAGTTCTAATAAGCCTCCATTTTCTCTTATTACAGATTTTTCTATTAACCTATCAATACGGTTTTCTTGGTAATCAACCAATTCTAGTGCATCACTCAATCTGTAATCAATGGATTTTCTCTTACTAAACATTTCAGATATTAGTTTCTCCTCTCTTTTTAAAGCGGTAACTAATTCTTTTATGTCATTGAATGTGTTCATCGTTTCATTTTTAATCTAAATTTCAATGTCTTGTATAACGTTAAATTATAATTTTCAAAACACTTCTTTTATTTTCCAATCAATTATTTCAGAGCACGTCTCAAACCTACTTCTTAACTTATTCGAATAGTGAATTCATTTCTTTAAAAACATTTTCAAAATTATCTAATGTTTGGGGTGAAAAATACTCTTTGCTAACACCTAGTTTAACAAGTTCATTTGCTGGTCTGTAATGATTAAACCTATCTTTTCCAATATGTTTATTAATTTGAATAATAATCTGATTTATATCTGTATTCAATTCAGTTTCTTTTATATCTGTAATGTCTTTAAATGCAGAGTTAAATAATTTTAAATAATCCCCTTTAACAAATAAATCTTCAAGGTCTGCCTTAGAAAAATCTTTAATAAACTCATCAAAAAACCTTATTTTATTTTTATGAATGATTTTTTCAGAAATCATTTTATCCATTTTCGCTTTTCCTTTTGCATCTGTATAAGAATCGAGTAAACAAGCAATTTCTAAATTCGAACCTCTAAGTAAAGACACAAATGTGCCAACTTTCTCTAACCCTCCAGTTGGAACAATAGTTATATCTTCTCTTAAATATTCTCTTTTTTCAGATTCTAAAATACCTGAAATTGCAGTTAAAATGATTAGATCAGATACACCTTCTACGAGTAGATTTTTTTTGTTAACAAAAAGATTTTGTGCTATATCATAACCAAGAGAAGCTTGAAGAGGGAATAATGTATTTGGGTCTTTTTCTTGTATGCTTTCAGATATTATAGAACCTTTATCGGTTTCTAATACAGTTCTTACACGATTCAGACTATTTGATGCAATCATAAATGGTGAATGAGTTGAATAGATTATTTGATAATCCGCAGACAAATCTTCTAGAAACCTTAATAAATCATCTTGAGCGGAAGCATGTAAATTTAAACCGGGCTCGTCTAAAAGTAATATATAATTTGAATTTTGGTCTTCTTGAATTCGTTTGAACCAGACTAAAAATGAGAAAAACCAATTAAAACCTTTACTTCTATTTTTCAATGAAAGAGAAACTCCTTTACTTTTTACCCTTATATCTAAAATATGCTCTACAATTCTAGAGCCACCATATGAATCATTCTTTTCTTTTTTATCTATTCTAAAAGTTATCTGTAAATTTTTGTTCGTAGCCCAATACTTAAATAACTCTTCTGAAATTATAGCTTCTGTAGCTTCTAATTCTGCTATAAAATCTTCGAAATTATTACTTCTTAAAATTTCAGAAGTACTTATGTCTGCTAATTCGAATAAAGCTTTAGCAGTTTTCATTTCACTTTCTTCTAGATTATTATTCTGTAATTTTTCAATACTAATTCTAGATGGTAAAGAAAAATATTCATCATAATACAAAAACTTGGGCTTATTTGGTTTTAGGTATTCTCTTGAGACATATTCACTAATCAAATCTTGCTCCCAATTCAAAATGTTTACAAAATATTTATCAAATGATTTAAGTTCGTCGCTATGTTTATCCTCAGAATATTCTTTTTTAAGTTCTTCTAAATCTTCTTTTGATTCAATTGTTAACAATTTATCATTTAAATTTTTGCTTGATATTCCGAGCTTATTTGTTTGATGTTCTATAAATTTCAGTTTATTTATAGCTACCCCTAAATAAGAATCAGTATTGTCGTATTTAGTGATAATTCGAAATTCTTCAAAGTTTAAAGTATCTTTTCCTAGTTCTTCTTCTATAGTAGATTTTAATTCTTGGTCAACTACATAAGTACAAATAATTGCCTCTGGAATATTTCCAGATTTATCCATTTTCTTTTTTTGCTTTCTCGGATAATCGTGTGTAGTATTATATTTGAAAGCATCATCATTTTGGAAATAATTTGTCTTTGCTATTGCTTCTAATGCAGAAGTTTTACCTGATTCATTCATCCCCACAAGAATTGTAATATCTTTTTCAATCTCAATTTTTTGTGGGCTCTCAAATGATTTGAATTTTAATATTTCTACATTTTTTAATTTCATCTATTTTTAATTTGGAGGTTTTAGTTTTTCGGTAACTATATATTAATTACGCGAATAGCTAATTTAATAAATCTTTTAAGTTTTTAAACTTTTTTAACGGTATGTATATAAATTTATTTATCGTAATAAAATTGAAGACTCATTTATAGAAAATCAATTTCAGACAATCATTTTTAACCAATCTTAATCGCTTTTTTTTACTGCACTTAAAAATTGTTCAAACACTATTTCAAACACACAACCCCCTTCCAAACACTACCCGTTCAAAGCCAATTAAAGTCATAAAACCTCCTTCTTAAAAAGCACTGTATTCTCAAAATACATTCGTGTAAAACAAGCTAAAAGTCAGCTTAAAACCACACACGAATGAAAGAGAAAATCTTCATAAAACAGCACTTTGAATACGGATAATTTTTTACTGAATACTTCCATCTGCCTGAATTCAATCAGGCACTTCTCAGCATTTAATTCATTAAAAAATATTCAAAAATGAAAACTAAAATTTATAAAATCATCTTTAGTGTCATCTCCTTTTTCTTATACAGTTTGGGAGCATATGCACAAAATGGTGTGGGCGGTATTAATCGTGCTACACAAATGGTTACTTCCTATTTTGACCCAGCCACTAAACTGATCTATGCCATTGGTGCAGTGGTGGGTTTAATTGGCGGTGTAAAAGTATACAACAAATTCTCATCAGGCGACCCTGACACTTCTAAAACGGCAGCATCGTGGTTTGGAGCATGTATTTTCTTAATTGTTTCAGCAACCATTTTACGTTCATTTTTCCTATAAGCTATGGCAGATTTTCAAATCAACAAAGGCATAGGAAGAACCGTAGAGTTTAAAGGTCTAAAAGCCCAGTACCTGTTCATTTTTGCAGGTGGGCTTTTAGGGCTATTTATTGCCGTAGTCATCTTGTATATGATTGGCATTAACCAATACATATGCTTAACACTTGGACTTATAAGTGCTGGAGTTTTAATATGGAAAACCTTCGCTTTAAATACTAAATATGGCGAACACGGTTTAATGAAAGTTTCGGCTCGTAAAAGGCATCCACAATACATCTCTCGTAACCATACAGTGCTGTCTCTTATTAATTTTCAAAATCAAAGCCGATGAGACCGATAGCCAAACGTAATCCATTTGGAGATAAATTTCCAATCTGGGCAGTAGAACATAATTGTATCATTAGTAAAGATGCAGATATCACCATCGCTTTTAAAGTGACGTTACCCGAACTTTTTACCATAACCGCAAAGGAATATGAAGCTATCCATGCAGCTTGGCACAAAGCCATTAAAGTATTGCCCGATTATAGCATTGTACATAAACAGGATTGGTATTTAAAAGAAAACTATGAGCCAGAACTTCAGAAAGAGGATCTAAGCTTTTTGTCTCGAAGTTTTGAAAAGCATTTTAACGAACGTCCTTTTTTAGCACATCACTGTTATGTGTATGTGACCAAAACTACCAAAGAACGAATGCGTCGTCAAAGTAGTTTTTCTACCCTTACTCGTAAGCATTTAGTTCCAAAGGAAATTCAAGATCAAGAAACCATGCTTAAGTTCATGGAATCGGTAGACCAGTTTGAGCGGATTATCAATGATTCTGGTTTTGTTGCCTTGGAGCGTTTAACGGATACCGACATTATTGGCTCTGATACTAAAAAAGGACTTTTAGAAGAGTACCTATCGCTTTCTTCTGAGAAAGATAATTTTACATTGCAAGATATTCATTTGGGTGTAGATGAGGTGAAGGTTGGAGATAAGGTATTGTGTTTACACACCTTATCAGATACCGAAGATTTACCCAATGAAGTAAGCACCGATAAACGTTTTGAGCGACTATCTACTGACAGAAGTGATTGCCGATTGTCCTTTGCTTCACCTGTAGGACTCTTATTGAATTGCAACCATATTTACAATCAATATATTTTTATTGATAATAGCGATGAAAATTTACGCAAGTTTGAAAAATCGGCTCGTAATATGCATTCGCTAGGCAAGTATAGCCGAAGCAATCAAATTAATAAAGAGTGGATTGAGAATTACCTCAATGAAGCACATTCAAACGGATTGACCTCTGTTCGTTGCCATTGTAATGTGTTGGCATGGAGTGATGATCGTGGAAAACTCCGCCAAATTAAAAATGAGGTAGGTAGCCAATTGGCATTAATGGAATGCCGTCCACATCACAACACCATAGATACCGCAACTTTATATTGGGCAGGCATGGCAGGCAATGCTGGTGATTTTCCTGCCGAAGAAAGCTTTTATACGTTTATAGACCCTGCGCTGTGTTTCTTCACACAAGAAACCAATTACCGCAACTCACTATCTCCTTTCGGAATTAAAATGGTGGACAGATTAACAGGCAAACCCATCCATTTAGATATTTCCGATTTACCAATGAAAAAAGGAATCATCACTAATCGAAACAAGTTTATACTTGGTCCTTCGGGAAGTGGGAAATCTTTTTTTACCAATCATTTAATTCGACAGTATTATGAGCAAGGCACGCATGTGTTGTTGGTAGATACAGGAAATAGTTATCAAGGTTTATGCGAACTCGTTCGTCAGAAAACTGGTGGTAAGGACGGGGTCTATTTTACGTATACGGAAGAAAACCCAATTGCTTTTAACCCTTTTTACACAGACGATGGGGTGTTTGATATTGAAAAAAGAGAAAGTATTAAAACACTGATTATGACTTTGTGGAAACGAGATGATGAACCCGCTTCTCGTTCGGAAGAAGTAGCTTTATCTAATGTCGTGAATTTATTTATCAAAAAGATTCAAAAAGATAGCTCTACAGAAGTGTCTTTCAACGGATTTTATGCCTTTGCCAAAACCGATTACAAAACCATTTTAGAAGAAAAATCGGTACGAGAAAAGGATTTTGATTTGGCAAATTTCTTAAATGTATTAGAGCCTTATTACAAAGGAGGGGAATATGATTACCTGCTGAATTCCACAGAAGAATTGGACTTATTAAGCAAAAGATTCATTGTTTTTGAAATTGATGCGATTAAAGATCATAAGATTCTATTTCCCATAGTTACCATTATCATTATGGAGGTCTTCATTAACAAGATGCGAAGATTAACAGGGATTCGTAAACTCATCTTAATTGAGGAAGCATGGAAAGCGATTGCTAAGGAAGGCATGGCAGAATACATCAAATACTTATTTAAAACAGTACGTAAGTTTTTTGGAGAAGCCATTGTAGTTACTCAAGAAGTAGACGACATTATTCAATCGCCTATTGTTAAGGAATCCATTATCAATAATTCGGATTGTAAAATACTGCTTGACCAGCGTAAGTATATGAACAAATTCGATGGTATTCAAGAAATGTTAGGGCTTACCGAAAAGGAGAAAGCACAAATTTTATCGATCAATCTGAACAATCATCCAAGTCGATTATACAAGGAGGTTTGGATTGGTTTGGGTGGCACGCAATCGGCAGTATATGCCACCGAAGTAAGCTCCGAAGAATACCTGACCTACACCACAGAAGAAACCGAAAAAATGAAGGTTTTAGCACTTGCCAAAGCGCAAGGAGGAAATATAGAATCTGCCATTAAGCAATTGGCAGAACAGCGGAAACAATCTTAATTCAACCGCTTTAAAAAAGATAAAAAAACAGTATTAATTTAAAAAATAGAGACCATGAAAAAATTCATTTATCTCCTAGTTTTTGTGATCGGTTTTCACAGCACTATACAAGCACAATGGGTCGTTACCGATCCTACCAATTTAGCACAAGGTATTGCCAATACTGCACAACAAATTGTGCAAACATCTACTACGGCTACTAACATGATTAACAATTTTAAGGAGACCGTAAAAATTTATGAACAGGGAAAAAAGTATTACGATAAACTAAAGCGTGTTAATAATCTAGTGAAAGACGCTCGTAAAGTACAACAAGTGGTACTTATGGTGGGTGAAGTCTCAGATATCTACGTAAATAATTTTCAGAAAATGATAAATGATGAAAATTATGCCCCACAAGAACTCTCTGCCATTGCTTTTGGCTATTCTAAATTATTGGAAGAAAGTGGTGGTTTGGTTAAAGAACTTAAAAAAATCATCAACCCTTCTTCTTTATCCATGAATGATAAAGAACGTA
>CALGNG010000055.1 GCA_937958735.1 uncultured Aquimarina sp.
CAAATCCACCAAGGGTAACCTGGTAACCAACACTCTCCAAAAGTAATGTACCTTGCTCCATTTTCTGCAGCTTCTTTAATTATTGTTATGGCTTTCGCTATAGAAGCATCCAAATTTAAAAACACTGGCGAAGCTTGCACTACGGCAACTTTGTATCTAGTACTATTCATAAACCTCATCTTTTATAATTAACTATTACAAAGATATATACACAAAATACTTAAGTATTGATCATTAGTGCACGAAGTATTGCTTATTAGCGCAGTAATCTATTTTTTACATAAAATACCTAGAATGTACGGTTCTAAAAAGAACTTATTCTGTTTATAAAAAATGTAGAAATCGTTTAAATTAGTATAGATTCGCTAGAGCTTAATATATCTTATTTTTAGACAAAGAACATAACAGAGGTTGTTTTTTAAACGAAATCTTAATGGAATCCTAAATTATTAACAGAAGTACTCTGTTCATATATCAACCTATATTCTCCAGGAGGAATACCAAATTTTTGCTTAAAACATTTAATAAAATTACTATTGTTATTAAATCCATTTTTATAACCTATCTCGGAGATACTTAATTTTAATAAACCTAAATTTTCGATATCTTCTCGACTTTTCTCCAGCCTTAAATTTCGGATATATGCGTTTAAGGTATAATCTTCGTTACTAAACATGGTATGTAATTGCCTTTTAGAGCATTTAAAACGTTGTGCAATTTCTTGAATAGTAAGTTCTGGATTGGTCAATTCTTCTTTAATAAAAGATTTAATACTAAGGATAATGGATTGCTTAGAAGGAGTATCGTAATTACCTGTAAATTTTAAATTTAGATAATCGTTTAATAATTGAATTAGCGTACCAGCCAAATGTTTTCTAGTGTAAACATCTACCTGTTTTAGTTCTAGACTAAGGCTATAAATAAAACTAGTTAAAATTTTACCTAAACCAGAATCATCTAAAAGACTAGCCGTATTAGCCGTAATATAAGACGTCCCAAAAGTCAATAATTTTCTAGGAACTTTTAACACCAATTGTTCGAAATTATTTTTAAATTCTATTTCGTAAGGTCTAGTACTGTCTGTAAAACTCCAATTGTTTTGATTTAAAATTACTCTGCGATCGTCTTGTCTTATAATGGACTGACCACTTAACTGAAAATTAACTATAAAATAGTCGTTAGAGGATTTAGAGATTTGGCTTTGGGTTCTCCTTACATTACTTGCCTGCGAAGAAATTTTACAAACATCTAAAGTACCCAATTGATGTCCAGATATCGTTCCACAAAAAGAAGATTCCCCCCCATTATCAAACACATCTAAATTAATTAAATTTTCACATACATGGTCATTCCAATAAGAAAGTGAATCCTTAATTGGAACTTTGGAAGTACTTAAAAAATAATCTGCTGGTTGCATAAATCTATATGCGCTATTAATATGTGCCAATTGGAGTAGAAGATCTACTCTGGTTCTGTTTGTTAAACTTCATCTAAATTTACATTTTTCAGAAACAATCCTAAAACTATAAGCTTAGATTTAACATAAAAAAAAATGTATTTCTTTAAAATGTTATTTCTTAATTTTTATAAGTTATTTTTTACGGAATTGATAATGGTCTCTATAAGAACCTGTTCCCAATATTGGTTTAAATTATCCTCCTTTTCATTTAATAATGCTTACATACCTCACCAAATTTTCAGGATTAATACGCATCATAAATAAACACCTATTTATTAGGCACTACATTTAACAATTCATAATAAACTGTATATCAGTATTTTAATTTTTTAAATAATATAATTAATAAAAAGAGAGGCTAATTTTTACTAAATAATTAGTACTAAAGTGATTATTCTATGAGTTTAGTTTTAGTAATTTTACAGTATTAGTTATTGAAAAGTAAGTTGTATTGAGTGCTACTTTTATTAATGTTTACAGACCGTTACAAATAATTATATTATTTAAAAACTAACTATAAATTAATTAACAACAGTAGAGTACTCATAAAAATCTGTAAAGATGAAAAACTCCTGTTCTCTTCCTGTATTTAATATTTCCAACTTTAAAGACTACAACAACTGTGTTGTTAATTTTGAAAGTAATTTTTATGTGCGAAAATTTAAGGATCATTTAAAAGAAAATTGTTTTTTAGAAGAAGCACACGGTCACGATTTTTATTTAATTTTATTAATTACCAAAGGAGCAGGAAACCATTATATAGATAGCCAAAAATATGAGGTAAAACCTGGAGCAATGTTTATTGTTTTACCTGGTCAAATACATAAATGGGAACTTTCTAAAGATACCGATGGCTATGTTTTGTTTTTTACTAAAGAATACTTTTTATTAGATTTTAATACCGAAAGACTTTCTAAATTACCTTTTTTCAAAGCTACTTTTGGTCAACCTTATATTCAATTAAACTCCGAACAAGAATTACAGATAGAATACACCTTTGAGAAAATTAATTTAGAATATTTAGAGCACGGACTTAATTATCACGAAATGATACGGATGTATTTAAGCGAGATGTTTATAATGTTAATGCGAGTTTATAGCGAAAAAAACACACTAAAATCTGTTCAAAACTACGAGCTAATGCAGTTAAATAAGTTTGAAAGCCTTATTGAAGCTAATTATGCATCGCATAAATCCGTGTCTTTTTATGCTGAAAAATTAAATATTTCTTTAAAACAACTGAACCATTTATGCAAAAAAATGATAGACAAGAAACCTCTAGAAATGATTACAGAACGAATTATTTTAGAAGCAAAACGACTCATTATTCATTCTGACTTGTCTATTCTAGCTATTTCGGAGTCTTTAAATTTTAACGATAGCTCTTATTTTAGTAGAATATTTAAAAAGCATTGTAGCCAAACTCCTGACCAATTTAGAAACTCGTACTCCTATTTTACTTTCGAAAATAATCTGAAAAAAATTTAAAATTATCGCCCTTTAGACTTATTATACTTTTAAGACCCAATCCCAAGAAAAAACCTTTCTTAAAACAGATTAATTACTTTTAATTAAGTTAGTCCTTATTTTATCTAGTTTATGTAGGGAAGCATACCTAATTTTTTCTTTATAAAGAAACCATCCACCAATTGCTCCAAGTA
>CALGNG010000056.1 GCA_937958735.1 uncultured Aquimarina sp.
TAACCAATTCTAACGACGGGTTTAAATGTGCTAACGGAATTTCTCCTATAGATAAAGATCAAGATGGGATATTGGATACCATGGATAAAGATACCGATGGGGACGGAATTCCAAATATAGTAGAATGTGGTGGAATAGATCCTTACGGAGATGACGATGGAGACGATATGTATAATTATTTAGATAATGATGTAAGTGGTAATGGAGACAATGTAGTACAAAGTGCTTACGATAGAGATGGGGACGGAATTCCAGATTTTTTCGATACGGACTCGGATAACGACGGAATTTATGATATCGTAGAATCTGGACAGGCAAGTTTAGATACCAATTTGGATGGAGTATTTAATGTTAAAGACACGAACTATATAGATACAGACAACGACGGTTTGGCCGATCTATTTGATGCAGACCAAGGAGGAACAGTGTTGTTAAGAGATACCGATAATGATGGAGTTTATGGATTATACGATATAGATTCGGACAACGATGGTATTGTAGATATTATTGAAGGGCAGGAAAGCACAGCTTACCAAGCATTATCCAATATAGATGAAGACAACGATGGGATGGACGATGCTTTTGATATTGATTTTGGAGGAGTAGCTAACGGAACAATAAATACAGATGGGATAGATACTTTTGATTATTTAGATACCGATGCTAATAATAACGGGATACTGGACAGTACAGAGGCCTACGATAGCGATGGGGATGGCATTGCAGAAACCATTATTTCTGGAAACGATACCGATAAAGATGGATTAGACGATGCCTTTGATTTAATGAAAAGTAGTTTTGCTTCCGATAACGGAGGACAAACACCAGATAGCTTTCCCGTACCAGCATTATGCGACCGCTATAACTATTTAGGAGAATTTACAACAGAGGGCACTCCATTGTATTTAGAGGAAAGCGATGTGATTTCTCAAGAAATGATGGACAAGATAAACAGTGCGCTACCAGAAAGCTACCCCGTGCCAGATTTTAATCCGCATTATATTTCTTCTGGTTATGACACCAATATTATAATCCAAGAACAAGCAGACCTATGGGTAACCTTTATAAGTGAAGGGGCAGATTATAAAAATACACTAGGTTTTTATACTTACGATAGTGCTAATCCTTTAACAAGAGTCCCAAGTCCAGAAGATATTACCATTATTTTCCCTAATGTATCGGCAGTAGATAGTGGAGGGGAGTTAGTGGCTGGGAATAAGGTAAACATTGGTAGTTTTCCTCCCAATACAGGAATCGGATGGGTGTTATTAGCAAACGCTTGGGAAGAAGGTTGTATAAGTACAGGAAATTGGTCGTTGTTTTCCAATCCAGACTTTAACCCAGAAAGTGATATAGCCTTACAACATCACAACGTATTGCTAACAGATGTAGAGAACGAAAGAATTATCCTAGGATTTGAAGACATTAGAAGAGATTACCCTTCTTGCGATCAAGATTTTAATGATGCCTTATTTTATGTTACAGCAAGTTCATACAATGCAATTCAAACAGAAAATTTTGCAGCAATTGATAATGCTACAAATGTAACTTCTGCTAACGATGGTGGACTGGAAAGTAATGGGGATTTAGCCAAATTAATAGCCAAACGTAATTTTAATAGAGCTAAAGGTAATACGGTTAATAATCAGAAAAGGAGACAACAAAAGTTTATTCCAGGAATGCGTTCGGGTAAATCGATAAGTATTTTAAATGGATATTTTCCAAGTACAGGAATGTTTGGAACAGAAACCACCTTTATCTCTAGTCCAGAAGATTTAATAGAAATAACCAATGCAGAAGAAGTATTTGCTATAGATTATTACCAAAACGAAGTACGTGTAGCAGCTGCTTTTGCCACAGCAACCAAAGGGAGTATCTACGACCACTCAAAAATTATTTGCGATAGATTAAACGGATCAAGTCTTAAAGATGTTCGTACTTTATCGATTAGAAATCATACTATAATTAATACAAAAATAGAAAGAGCCAATGGAGAAATAGAACAAACCCTAACTTTCTCTGTAAAATTAGGCGAAGCTACTAACGAGATCTTTAGCTTTTGGAATATAGACCAATATCCAGAAGGAGATTATTTAAACTTTCAAATATGGGGAGGTTCGGTATCTCAAGTAGCTAACATAGCTAATACAATAATAGATAAATTAAAAGAATCTAAATCTTTAAAAAGTACTCCTGTTGTAGATAGAATTCCAACCGTTTTTGTTCAAAAAGGAAGCTACAAAGAAGGGAGACTAATTTTACGAATTACCAATAAAAGTGGTGCTCCAGAAGCCAAATTAACAAGTAATTTACGTAGAACGGAGCTAAGCGAAGAAGTAGAAGATATTAAAATTCTAAGTTTATCTGGAGCTTACGAGGAAACATTAATTGTAGAAACAGGCTTTTTATTTGACATTGGTTTTTCGGTTTCGGGTATAGATTCAGAAAGATTGGATGCTTTGTATCTTGCCGATGGACCATGGGGTATAGATTACGATGAAGAGTTAGTTGAGGTAGTTGCTTTTGAAATTAATAAGCAAGAAAACTTAGAGGTTTTAGAGGATTATGTAGTAGAGCGTAGCGTAGAGCTAAAAGGGAAAGTAAAAGGAACCATAAATGTATTTAGAAACATCTTAGCAGGGGATCTTACTTTAGAGGTTGCTAGCACTGGAGGTATCCAATTTGCTATGGACACAGATACTTCTGTAGAAATAATCTTAGTGCCAAAAGTATTAGAAGATTGGAAGAATAGGTTACGTTATACTATAGAAGCAAATAAAGAAACAAAAAGTTATAATCTTCCATTTTCTGACTTTGTAGATGCTTCTGGAAACACACAAAACTTGGATAATATAAGAAGTATTGTGTTTTCGGTACAAGGTAATTATATAGCTTACGAAGCATTTAAGCTAACCATAGCTAACTTAAAAGTAATAGCAGGAGCAGAGTCAGAATTATTAATGGTAGAAGAAGAACAGATAGAAGAAATAGTGGAGGAAACAGAAGAAGCTATACAAGTAATGGCAACAGTACCTACTCTTTTAGAAACTCAAAAAATAACAAAATTAAGAAATTATCCTAATCCGTTTACCAGCGAAACTATAATAGAAATCTTGGGGGAAGAGTACGCTAAGGTAACGATAAAAGTAGTAGACATGGCAGGTAGAACGGTGCGATTAGAAGATTTAATACCTGTGAAAAAAAATACCTATAGTTTTAAAACAAAAAACTTAAATAAGGGAATCTATCGATATCTAATAACTAATAAAAAAAGCAGAACCTTTAAAGGTAGTTTTATAATACGGTAATAGATTATTTGAAAAACCAGCAGCATAAGTAAAATGTTGTTGGTTTTTTAAATTTATAAGAAAAAAAGTACTAGATGGTAATAGGGAAGTCTTTTAGGGGTAATTAATTAATTATCATAAGTTTATTTTTGACTAAAAAAGATTTTCATGATAGATTATAAAGTATTCTTAATTTTTTCACAAAAAAATGTAATTAAATAAAAAATTAACGATCTAAATTGATTAAAATTGGATTGCGCTATCGATCTTATTAGAAATAACTACCTTAATAAATGACAGAGAAAGAAACCTTAAAAAAAGAAAATAAATATCTAATGGACGAATTGGGTATTGATAAGGATAAGTTAAAAGGATTAAGAAAAAAACTTTCTAAAATAGAACCTAGACCAGAGAAAGGAGTCGAAACATTATTTCGATTACTCTCCAAAAACCAATACACCCTAAATGCAATGATTGATAGGAAATCCAATATTCTTATTTCCATAAATGCATTAATACTATCCATTATTTTAGGAACCGTACTAAATCAATTAGACAAAGACCCACATCTTATATATCCTGCCATTCTAATTTTAGTAACCAATTTAAGCTCTATAGCTTTTGCCGTAATCGCTACACGTCCAGAACTAGAACATGGAAATAAAGAAACGGGAAACCTAATGTTTTATGGGAATTTTCATGAAATGGAAGAGGAAGAATACGTTAATGGAATTACAGATTTAATGCACCAAGGGGATCGGTTGTATAAAACCATAGCAAAGGACACTTATTACCTAGGAAAAACAATGAATAAGAAATTCCGATTATTAAGAATCTCGTTTAATGTTTTTTTAGGAGGAATTATTTTGTCGGTAATGGCCTTTTTAATGTGTCACATCCTTTTTGGAGGATACCTAGTGTAATCTAAAAAAAAACAGTTAGCATAAAACTTATTACTATTATATAATTATAAATATGTTTTTAAAGATACTTATTGCAGCCCTACTCTTTACGGCATGTAATACCAAAATTAACAAAAAAGAAGTCAGCACAAGGGTTTTAGAAACGCAAACAGAACTAGCCTATGATTTTTCGGTGCCTATCGAAATGTTTTTGGACGATCAACTTACAGAAATATCCGGTTTAGGTTACGATAAGGAAGAAGACCTAATATATGCACATAACGACGAAAAAGGACAAATATATCAGCTAAATAAAACCAACGGACAGATAGTAAATAAATTCAAATTTGCTAAAAACGGAGACTACGAAGCAATAGAAAAAGTAGGCGACGATATTATTGTGGTAACAAGTAATGGCGATCTTTTTTATTACAATCTTATCAGCAAAAAAACAAAAAAAGTAAAGACTTCCTTTACTCATAAAAATAATATAGAAGGCCTCTGTTTTGATGCCGAAAAAAATATATTATTACTCACCTGTAAAGGCGAGTGGTTAGAAGACGGAAAATCCAAAAAGCAAAAAGCCATATATGCTTACGATTTAAAAAATAAAAAAGTAAATCCTTCGCCGTATTTAGTAGTAGAAATAAAAAAAATGATCCGTAAGATTAAGAAAGAAAACCCATTACTTACAGAGTCCCAATTTAAGAAAGCCAAACATAGAATAGCCGATTTTTCTCCTTCTGGGATAGCCATCGATCCTGCTACTAAAAATATCTATGTAATCTCGGCAAGAGGAAGCTCCTTGGTGGTTTTTAATCCAAAACACAAAATAGAAAAAGTCGTTTTACTAGACGAAAAAGTAAACCCTCAACCAGAAGGCATTTGCTTTGACTCTAAATCCAACCTATACATAAGTACAGAAGGAAAATTAGAAAAAGGTAAAATATTCAAATTTTTAAATACACAAAACAATAATTACTAAAACAATT
Organism: uncultured Aquimarina sp.; assembly: GCA_937958735.1. Classification (GTDB taxonomy): domain Bacteria; phylum Bacteroidota; class Bacteroidia; order Flavobacteriales; family Flavobacteriaceae; genus Aquimarina. The sequence goes on from CALGNG010000056.1 coordinate 5,182, forward strand.
AAATGAAAAAAACATTACTTACCTGTATTTATATCGTCTTATTTGTGGGCTGTGCTACCAAAAAAATACAGATAGATAACTCTCTTAAAGAAGCTTTTAGCACAGATAAAGAAATTCAACATTCGTTTTATTTAATAGGAGATTCTGGAGAAGAAGAAAATGTGTTAAAGCAGTTTGAGCAAAAAATAAACAGTAGTTCCCATAATACGACCACCATATTTTTAGGGAATAATGCCTATTCCAATAAACAATTAATTAAACGTAAAGCCCTTTTTTCTAACCAACTAAAAAGTTTAGAAAACTATAAAGGAAAAGCGGTTTTTATTCCAGGCAGTTACGAATGGGACAATGGGCTAAAATCCATGAAAAAACACCAAAAGGAAGTAGAAAAACTTTTAGGCAAACACGCCTTTTCTCCTAAAAATGGATGTCCTATTACCGATATAAAAATTAGCGATGATATTGTAGTTATAGTAATAGATAGCGAATGGTATTTCGAAAATTGGGATAAACACCCAACAGTAAATAAAGATTGCGAAATAAAAAATAGAAATGATTTATTTGATGCTTTCGAAGGATTAATAAAAAAGAATATAGGAAAAACCACTCTTGTAGCCATCCACAGACCTATGTTTAGCGACGGTATTTATGGCGGAAAATCCACGTTTACACAACAGCTATACCCTTTGCCAATTTTAGGACATGCGATCCGTAAAACATCGGGTGTTTTTAGCTCGGACCTGCAAAACAAAAGATACCTAGAATTTAGGCACCGTATGGTTACCCTAGCACAGCACAACCCTAAAGTAATCTTTGTGTCGGGGCACGAGCAATCTTTACAATACCTAGAAGAAAACAATATAGCGCAAATTATTAGTGGATCTGGAGGAGTAAAAACTGCGGCTACTAAAAATAATAAAGCATTATTTACTTACGGGGCTAAAGGTTTTTCTAAGCTAGACGTTTACAAAGACGGTTCTTCGGTAGTTAATTTTTATAGTATGGAAGAAGGAGAAGCAAGAAAAGTGTTCTCTCACGAGGTATTTAAAGAAGATACCCTTTATAAATCGAATCAATACCCCACTAATTTTCCTAAAACACATACATCACAAATCTATTCGGACGAGGAAGTAGCTTCTAATAAAGTAAAAAACTTTTTTTGGGGAGATCGGTATCGCAAATATTACGGGACAAAAGTAACCGCGCCTGTAGTGGAATTAGATACTTTATTTGGAGGACTAACCCCTGTAAGAAAAGGAGGGGGACACCAATCAAAATCCCTAAGATTAAAAACCGCAAGCGGCAAACAATACGTAATGCGCGCACTTCGTAAAAGTGGAACCAAATATTTGCAAGCCATAGCCTTTAAAGACCAGTATATAGAAGGAGTATACGAAAAAACAGCCTTAGAAAAACTAATTCTAGACGTGTTTACAGGATCCCATCCATACGCCCCTTTTGTAATAGGTAGACTATCGGATGCCGTTGAGGTATACCATACCAATCCCGTTATGTATTATGTCCCAAAACAAAACTCTTTAGGGAAATTTAACGACTCTTTTGGGGACGAATTATACATGATAGAAGAACATACCTCTGCGGGGCATGGAGATCTAAAAAGCTTTGGAAATGCAGAAAAGATTATTAGCACAGACGATATGTATAAAAGTCTTAGAAAAAACACGAAACATTATGTAGACCAAAATGCATACATTAAAGCACGTTTGTTTGATATGCTTATTGGAGATTGGGATAGACACGGCGACCAATGGCGTTGGGCAGAGTTTATAGGAGATAATGGACACAAATATTATAAACCTATACCAAGAGACAGAGATCAAGCCTTTTCAATTATGTCCGATGGATTTTTCTTAGGAGCAGGTACCGTAATCTCTCCAGACATAAGACTATTAAAATCGTACAGTGGAGACTTAAAAAGCCCTAAATGGTTTAATGCAGAACCATTTCCATTAGATGTTACCCTTACGGCACGTTCCAACGAAGATGCATGGTTAATACAAGCTCAATTTATACAAGAAAACTTATCGAATAAAGATATAGACGAAGCCTTAGCCCTATTTCCAAAAGAAGTAAACGACGAAACCATTGTAGCGATTAAAGAAAAATTAAAAGAACGACGTAAAAATTTAAAAGAGATTGCTAAAAAGTATTACAAACATATAAGTAAATATGCAATAGTAACCGGTACAGATAAAGCCGATTCTTTTGAGTTAGAAAGGAAACCTAATGGAATAACCACAATAAAAGCATACCATACCAAGGACGGTAAAAGAGCCGATCTTATTTTTGAAAAAGAATATTCTAGAAAGAGTACACGAGAAATTTGGATATACGGGCTAGACGGGAAAGATAAATTTAGCGTAGTAGGAAAAAGTAATAAGTGTATTCCTGTTAGGATTGTAGGAGGACAAGGGAAAGATTCTTACCTAATAGATAACGGTAAAAAAGTAGCCCTTTACGATTTTAAATCAAAAAAGAACGATTTTAAAAATAATAAGGGAATTCTAAAATTAAAAGATAAATACGAGACTAATATTTATGACCACAGTAAAATAGAAAATAACAGAAATAACATAATCCCTTTAATTGGTTTTAATCCCGACGATGGTTTTAAAATTGGTTTATCCGATACTTTTATTATAAACGGTTTTGAAAGAAACCCTTTTACACAAAAACATAAAATTTCTGGAGCTTATTATTTTGCAACCAAAGGTTACGAAGCATCCTATACAGGAGAAATAGCCAATCTATTTGGAGATTTTAATTTTGGATTAGAAGCCTCGTTTCAAAGTCCTAATTATGCCATTAACTTTTTTGGTTTTGGAAATGGCACCTCTAACCCAGAGCCAGATAACAACGATTTAGATTTGGACTTTAACCGTGTTAAAATAGAGCAAATAAAGGTTAGCCCTTCTTTAATTTATAACGGAAAACTAGGGTCAAAATTCAAATTAGGCGTTTCTTACGAAGTTGTAGAGGCAGAAGAAACAGAAGGAAGATTTGTAGAAGTAACCGATGAGCTATCCAGATCCTCTTTCGAAGAAAAAAACCTTATTGGAACTGAAGCCAGTTATCGTTTCGAAAACAAAAACAACAAAGCCTTTCCTACACTAGGTATCGAAACAGAGCTTATAGCAGGGTATAAAGTAAATGTAGACGAATCGGACACCTCTTTTGGGTACCTAATCCCGTCTCTAAGCTTCGATTATAAATTAACCACCAATGGGTTCTTAGTTTTGGCTACAAAACTAAAAGGACATATTAATCTTGGGGACGATTTTGAATTTTATCAAGGTGCCACTATTGGAGGAGATGATGGACTTAGAGGGTTTCGTAATCAACGTTTTACAGGGAAAGAATCGTTCTACCAAAACACCGATTTAAGGTGGAATTTTAAAGAAATAAGCACCCATGTTATTCCTTTAAAAATAGGGGTATATAGCAGTTTTGATTACGGTCGTGTATGGAGTAATTTTGACGTGTCAGAAGAATGGAATACCTCCTATGGTGGTGGGAT
>CALGNG010000057.1 GCA_937958735.1 uncultured Aquimarina sp.
ATACCAGAAGTTACAAATGGCGACTGGTCGTCGAAAGGAACCATATTTTTGTTTACCGTAATATCTGCAACACCTAAGGCTTCTTCGGCTTGTTTTCCTGTAACTCCTTTGCTACGTAAGTCTACCAACATCATGTGGTTGTCCGTACCATTAGAGATTACTTTGTAACCTTTAGCAATTAAAGATTCGGCAGCAACATTTGCATTTTTAACAACTTGCTCGCAATAGGTTTTAAAAGCAGGAGTTAAAGCCTCTCCAAAAGCAATAGCTTTAGCAGCAATAACGTGCTCTAATGGTCCACCTTGGTTTCCTGGAAAAACAGCACTGTTTAGCATAGAAGACATTTTACGTAAACTTCCATTCTTTAAAGTAATTCCTTGGAAGTTTTCGAAATCTTTACCCATCAATATCATCCCCCCACGTGGTCCACGTAAAGTTTTGTGGGTAGTAGTTGTTACAATGTGGCAATGGTCTATTGGGCTTTGTAATATGCCTGTAGCAATTAAACCAGCAGGGTGTGCCATATCGGCTATTAATATAGCATTAACACTATCTGCTATTTCACGGAAACGTTTATAGTCTATTTCTCTAGAATAAGCAGAAGCACCAGCAATAATTAATTTAGGCTGTTCTTTTTCTGCAATAGCCTGTATTTTGTCGTAGTTTAATTCTCCAGTAGCTTCTTCCACTCCATAAAAGGAAGGGTTATATAATTTTCCAGAAAAGTTAACAGGAGAACCGTGTGTTAAGTGTCCACCGTGAGAAAGGTCGAAACCTAAAATTTTATCTCCCGGTTTAATAGTTGCTGCAAAAACAGCAGTGTTTGCTTGGGAACCAGAGTGGGGCTGTACGTTAACGTATGCTGCTCCGAAAAGTTCTTTAGCTCTATCAATGGCAATTTGTTCCACGATATCTACAATTTCGCAACCCCCATAATAACGCTTACCAGGATATCCTTCGGCATATTTGTTGGTTAGTACAGAGCCTTGGGCTTCCATTACTTGATTACTTACAAAGTTTTCAGAAGCAATAAGTTCTAAACCTTTTATTTGGCGTTGGTTTTCTTGCTCTATCAGTTCGAAAATCTTTTCGTCTCGTTGCATTGGATACGTATTTTAATTAAAGATTTTGCAAAAATAAACATTCAGATTGAATTCGATACTTAGACAATTATAAAAATGGAAAAACTTTTATATTCTAGTCTATTTATTTTCTTGTTTATATTAAAAAAAATAATCTTTAACTTAACGGTTATCTTACGGTATGCGAGAAAGTGTTTTTATATTTGCTCTAATATAAATTTTTTAACATCATATTATGAAATGTAGGATTTTACTAATTATTAGTTTGTGGGTTAGTTTAACTGCTTTAGCACAAAATAAAGGGGATATTGAATTGGGAGGAAATGTTGGAGTAAATATTTCAAATGTAGCGATTAATTCAGATAACGATTTTAATACAGAGAGTAAGTCGGGTTTTAATTTAACAGCATCTGGAGAATATTATTTTTCGGACAGATGGGGGATTAAAGCAAAATTAATTTACGATCAAAAAGGATGGGGGGATAGTTTTGTATTAAGATTAGATGGTAGTGTGGTCGAAGAAGATATGGAATTAGATTATTTAACAATACCTGTAATGGCTAATTTGCATTTTGGAAGAAAAAGAAATTGGTACTTAAATTTGGGATTATATACAGGGTTTTTAGTAAATGCAGAATTAGACGGAGAGGATACTAAGGATTTTTTTAATAATGTAGATATAGGTTTAGCTTTAGGTATTGGAGTGAAATTTCCAATTTCAGACAAAGCAAAATTATTTATAGAGTATGACGGGCAATCTGGTTTTATAGATATTGTGGAAAAATCGGAGAATAATGGGAGTTCTTTAGAGTTAAGAAATGGACGATCTGCATTTAATATAGGGGTCTTATTTACATTGTAGTATAATAATTATACAAAATTTTAAATATAAAAAAAGCGTTTTTGAAACTCAAAAACGCTTTTTTTATGCCTTGTTTTCTAAAATTTTAGAAAATAAAAAGTTCTATAAAATATCCCCAGCACTAATGTCGTGGTGAGAAGCATGGTGTACAACTTTACCATTTTTAAAAACAATAAGTTGTGGCGATTGGTGTATTACTCCAAATTTATCTTGGATAGCCATAGAAATTGGGCGGTAGTTTAAGAGATCCAAATAATGTACATCTGCCTGTTCTGCAGTAAAATTTGCGGTAGCCTCAAACTGTCGTATTACCATACTACTAATTCCGCAACGGGTAGAATGTTTAAAAATAGCTTGCGGTTTAGTCTTAGAAGCCTCCTTTATTTTGTCCAATTCACTAACTTCTGTAATTGGAATCCAAGGGAACTGAGCTTTTGGTTCTTTATTACTTTTAAATTTATCAAAAAATCCCATATTGTTTCTTTTTTTAGTAAAAGTCGTAAAATATTCTTAAATTAACTAAAACCCTCTAAATTTAGTAGCTTTACAAAAAAATAAAGATTTGAACAATTTTGTTTCTGTAGAGAATGTAGGTAAAGCTTTTGGTGAGCTTATTTTATTTAATAATATATCCTTTGGTATTAACGAAGGTCAAAAAATAGGTTTTTTAGCTAAAAATGGCTCGGGTAAAACCTCGTTGTTAGAATTGCTAACTAAAGTGCATAAACCAGACGGAGGCCAAGTGGTGTATCGTAAAGGATTAAAAGTGGCATCGTTACCGCAAGAACCTGTTTTTAATAGTAACTTAACTATAGAGCAGGCTATTTTTACGGGAGATAACGAGATATTAAAAGCTATTGATGCTTATGAAACTGCCTTGCAAAATCCAGAAGATTCGGATGCATATCAAAAAGCTTTTGATAAAATGGACCAGTTAGAAGCATGGGATTTCGAAACACAATACAAGCAAATACTTTCTAAATTAAAACTAGAAGACCTTTCTAGAAAGGTAGCAGATCTATCTGGTGGACAAAAAAAGCGTTTAGCTCTAGCTAATGTATTATTAAGTAAGCCCGAATTAATTTTCTTGGACGAGCCTACGAATCACTTAGATTTAGAAATGATTGAATGGCTGGAAGAGTATTTTGCTAAAGAAAAGATTACCCTATTTATGGTTACACACGACCGCTATTTTTTAGAAAATGTGTGTAACGAAATAATGGAATTAGACCAAGGTAAAATGTATGGTTATAAAGGTAACTATGCTTATTATTTAGAAAAGAAAGAGCAGCGTTTAGCCCAAGAGCAAACAGAATTAACAAAAGCCAAACATTTATATAAAAAAGAATTAGATTGGATGCGTCGCCAACCCAAAGCACGTACCACAAAATCTAAATCCCGTATAGACGATTTTTTCGAAATTAAAGAAAAAGCACACCAGCGTAGG
>CALGNG010000058.1 GCA_937958735.1 uncultured Aquimarina sp.
TTGGTATCTATATTATTAGTACCTATGAAGCCTTTGGTTAATTTATTAAAAAGGTAATATTCTTCTGTTAGACATTGACCAGAAACATAAAATCCAACGCTATTAGGTCCATGTTTTTTAATTATGGAAGAAAAAACGGCTGCTGCTCTGTCCAATGCTTGATCCCATGAAACATCTTGTAGGTCATGGTTTTTACTCCATCGCATTTGTGGATTTAGTAAACGATCTGTTTTATCCTGCACTACATGATGAAGATTCATCCCTTTGGAACACAATTTACCTTGGTTTACTGGGTGGTCTTTATCTCCTTCTACAGTTATGGTGCCGTTAGTATCTTTGTTTACAACGATACCACATCCAACACCGCAGTAGGAACATGTAGATTTACATGATGAAATTATTGACATTAGGGAGGTTTAAATATTCGTAACAAAACTACGTATATATACTTAATTATCTAAGTAATTATTGTTTTTTGTTAAAAAAAACAATAATTACTTAAAACAAAAAGGCCACCTTATCTGGGTAGCCTTTACAATAGTCTTAAATATAATTTCTATAACCCTGCTATTTTCTTTATTTCTTCTATTGTTTTTAAGGCTAGGTTATCTGCTTCTACTTGCGATTTAGCTTCTGTATAAATTCTAATAATTGGCTCGGTGTTACTTTTTCTTAAATGCACCCAATTTTCTGTAAAATCTACTTTTACTCCGTCTGTGGTAGTAACTTCTTCGTCTTGATATTTTTCTGCCATAGCAATTAATATCCCATCTACATCTAAGCCTGGTGTAAGGGTTATTTTATTTTTACTCATAAAATAGGCTGGATAGGAAGCTCTTAATTCCGAAATTGAAACTTTCTTTTCTGCTAAGTGTGTTAAAAACAAAGCGGTTCCTACTAGGGAATCTCTTCCATAATGGGAATCTGGATAAATTATCCCACCATTTCCTTCTCCACCTATTACTGTATTTGTAGCCTTCATGGTAGCTACCACATTTACTTCTCCTACGTTTGAAGCGGTATAGGTACCCCCATGTTTTATGGTTACATCTCTTAGTGCTCTACTGGAAGATAGGTTAGACACTGTATTTCCTGGTGTTTTTCCTAATACATAATCTGCACAGGCTACCAAGGTGTATTCTTCTCCAAACATTTCTCCGTCTTCGCACATAAAAGCCAAACGATCTACGTCTGGGTCTACAGTAAGTCCAAGGTCTGCTTTGGTTTCTACTACTTTTTTGGCTAGGTCTCCCAAATGTTCTTTTAAAGGTTCCGGGTTATGTGGGAAGTGCCCGGTAGGTTCGCAGTATAATTCTACTACTTCTACTCCCATTTTTTTTAATAGTTTAGGAATCGTAATTCCGCCTGTAGAATTTACAGCATCTACAACTACTTTAAATTTAGCTGCTTTTACTTTTTCTGCATCTACAAGTGCTAAATCTAATACTAAATCTATATGTTTATCTATATAGGTATTGTCCTCTTTAATACTTCCTAAATCGTCCACTTCGCTAAAGGTATAAGCGTCGCTTGAGGCGATCTCTAAAATATCTGCACCATTGGATGCGTCTAAAAACTCCCCTTTATTGTTTAGTAATTTTAATGCATTCCATTGTTTAGGGTTATGGCTTGCTGTTAAAATTATACCTCCATCGGCTTTTTCTAACGGCACTGCTATCTCTACTGTGGGGGTAGTAGATAATCCTAAATCTATAACATCTATACCTAAGCCTATAAGGCTATTCATTACCAATTGCTGAATCATACTTCCAGATAAACGTGCATCCCTACCAACTACTACTTTGGGTGCTTTTTTACCAGAATCTTTCTTAATCCATGTACCGTATGCCGATGCAAATTTGACAGCATCTAAAGGGGTTAAATTATCTCCTACAGTACCTCCTATGGTACCACGTATTCCAGAAATTGATTTTATTAATGTCATTATAAATTGTTTAATTTCAAATACAAATATAATCGTATTCAATTGATGCGAAAACCTTCACGGTTAAAGTATTTTTAATATCTTACGATTAATGAATTTTCTTGCCCATATTTACTTATCCTACAACCACCCTGAAATTGAAATTGGAAACTTTATTGCCGACTCTGTAAAAGGCAATAATTACCTGGAGTATCCAAATAGAATAAAAGAAGGTATTATTTTACATCGTAAAATAGACACGTTTACAGACACACATCCTATTATTAGAAGTGCTAAAGATTACTTTTCGGAGTATAATCATTATGCTGGTGTGATTTTAGATATTGTATTGGACCATTTTCTGGCTAAAAACTGGAGTTATTTCCATGATTTACCTTTATTGGATTTTACTCACAATTTTTATAATTTATTAGAACATAACTGGAAGTACCTCCCTAAAAGGGTACAGCAATTTTATCCTAACATGAAATCTCAAAATTGGCTTTACATGTACCAATCTATACCTGGTATTACAGATATTTTATACCAAATGAATAGGCGTACGAACAATATTTCTAAAATGAATTTTTCGGTAATTGAATTGCGAAAATTTTATACAGAAATTGAGGAATCGTTTTTCTTATTTTTTAAGGAATTGGAAGTTTTTGTTAAGAAGGAAATTAGTACTCTTAGCTTGTAATACAATAATGGTCTTTCTATAAAATAGACTTTTTTCTTACTATTTACAAACTAAAAAAGAAACAACCCTTACAATCTTTCCCGACTTAATAGATATAGGCTCTTTTGTACCTCTTGTTTTGTATTACTGTTTTACTAGATTAGATTTATTTTCCAAAATATGGGTTTTTATCTATTCTAAAAAAAAGTATTCAAAAACTACTTCACAATCTATTACACCCAGCTTAACACCAAAATTTTTATGCTTCTCTCCTTTTTAAACAAAACCACGTCTTATTACTAATCTACTTGATCTAAAACAGATTAATAAGCAACATCATCCCCTATTATAAATACCCTCTATTTTATCTTTTTTAAAGTATTGTATTAGCATTAGTCCATATTTATGATTAACCTATTCTAAAAGCAAAAAACCAGAGCAATTGTATAATTGCACTGGTTTAATTAAAAAAAATTTTAATCTGTATTGACAGCCTATAACTATGTTATATATCAATAAGATTCTTACTAAAATTATTCTATTATAAATTTTACTGTTCTTTGGTCTGTTTTTAAAAGGTATACTCCTAAAGACAAGTTAGAAACATCGATAGTATTATCGTCTGCCACAGTTTCTATTACTTTTACAAGAGCTCCTTGAATATTATAAATTTCAAAATTTGTGTTTCCCTTTTGAGTAAAGTGCAATTTTTTCTTTTCTATAGGATTTGGCATTACATCCACATATATACTTCTACTTCTAGATTCTTCTATAGTTTTTATAATATCTGGATTAGATAATGTAGGGTCTGTTTCTACAAACTCGTTATTAAAACTGTTAACATCTATGTCGGAACCTACCTCTGGAAAAGTCTTACCAAATTCTATAGCCCCTATATCTGGCGTACCATTAACGTCTGTGGTAATATCATCAATATTTCTTCCAGAATCTATAGGTCCTGTTCCTGCTTTTAATCTATAATCTCCTGTAGAGGCTTCTACAAATAAGCTATTTCCATTCCCTGTTTCGCTTCTGTAATTATTTTGAAAATTAAGATCCTTATATATTCTATCCTCGTCGTCATCGTTAGCTTTTGTATCAATAATGTTATTCCAAAAACGAACATTTTCAATAGCTCCTTTGTCATCTCTATTCCATAAACGAACACCCCAGTTCATATTCCAAATTGTATTGTTATAAAAATAACAGTCTTGTATTTTAGATTGTCTTGGGCCTAAATAAGCAAAAGTACCGTCTTCTACAACATCCGTTTTAAAATTATAAATAAGGTTGTGGTGTACCGTGTAATTATAACAGCCTTCTAAGTATAGAGCCAAAACAAATTCTTTATTCCCATCTGTTAAGGTATTAGAATCGTGGATTCTATTAAATGCAATTTCAGAACCTTTCATATTTACAGGTACTCCCCAATTACCACCATTTGTACATTGTATAGACCCTGCATCTTGTCCCATTTTCATACAATCGTAAAGGTCGTTATAAGTAATATCTATTTTCCCTGCATTAGTTCTAATATGAAATCTTCCTGTAGCCCCTAATGTACATCTCTTAATTGTTGTTCCTTCGTTTGCATTATTTTGAATAGAAGATGTAAACTGCGCTATCCAACCTAGGTCTTCTAAGTGGCAATTTTCTATTGTATTACCACTACCTCCATCTAGAAATAACCCATGTCCCCAACTGTGTGCTATATAACAATTTTTAAAAGTATTGTTATTACCATTTACATATATCCCACCTTGTTCTGTTTTTGACACTGCATACTTTGCCCTAGTTAAGAAAGGCCATAAGTATTGTACAGACGAATTAAGTACTTGACAGTTGTTGGCTTTTTTCATTTCTATAGAAGCAGCATGAATTTGAATACCATCGATTATAACACCACTCATATCTTTAATTTGAAAGGCCCATTTCCTGTTTTTTGTACTAATTAACAAACTGTTAGGATTTATATCTTTAGCTGGTTTAAAGTATACTTTATTATCTTTCTGAAACCATTCCCCTTCTCTATCTAATGCGTTTAAGTGAAATATAAAACCAAAACCTTTACCATTATCTGTATAGATTTTAGAACTATTATCTATCCATCCTTGTGTTATAGCATCTACAGTAAGTTCTTTCCCCTTAGATCCTGTAATAGTTCCCATTGGATTAATCCATTTTTTACCATTAATACCTCTAAAAATACCTCCTTTAAAGAAATCTGTAGGAAATCCGCTTAAATTAGGAAATAAAACCCTTCTACCAGTTACTCCTTTTTTGGTTTGAAAAACTTGACAATCTTCGTATCCTGTATTTTTATCTTCAGGATCCATCATCTCTCCTGTCTTATTATCTGGCCACCTTGCCATTTCTTGACGTTTACCATCTAAAAAAAGCATGGTGTATTCTGTTTCTGCCCCTGGAAATGGAGCAGAATAAATTCCGTCCTTATATAAAGTCCAGTTTTCTACGATATCTCCACCAGAAACAACTACTTTATCGTTATTATAGTTTTTAAAAGTAACATTACCTTCTTTTACAATAACATTTTCTCTATAGATACCTTCTAAAATATAACAAGTATCCCCTGAAGATAATACATTTGCTGCTTTTTGAATTGTCTTAAATGGACTGGCTAAAGTTCCTGCATTAGAGTCTTTCCCATCTATAGAAACATAATAATCTTTTGACCATGAATTTATGGAAACCATAAATATCATAAGTGCTGGTAATAATTTTTTCATCATAATATTAGTTTGAGTTTTTTGTGCATTAATAATTTTACTAATTAGTAATTATTCGCAGTTAAATAATCAAGTTTTATTTTCTAGATTACCTTTCAACGGATAAATTCGTCTTTTATAGTGAAAAAAAACCAATTGTACAGTACAAATGTGTACTATTTTTTTAAACTAAACAAACAATTATATTTTTTAATTTAAATTATTAATCCATAACCCTCTGTATCCCTTACAAATAAAGGCATGAACCTCTAATTATTATTTATCATTTCTTTGAATAAATTTTAACAAAATAAATTTATTATTTACGGTTTTAGACTAAAAAATGGGGAATTAGACATAATACAGGTCTAATTATTTGATTTTCAGAGAAAATTAACGAAATAATTTAAACACAACAGAATTATAAAAAAACGGGTTCAACTTTAAAAAGTTGAACCCGTTGAAGTTCTCTTTACTCTAAATTTTGACCACTGTCAAAATTAGATTATTTTGCTTTTTTTATAAATTATTCTATTATAAATTTCACAACTCTTTGATCTGTTTTTAAAAGATATACTCCTAAAGACAAATTAGAAACGTCAATAGTATTATCGTCTGCCACTGTTTCTATTACTTTTACAAGAGCACCTTGGGAGTTATAAATTTCAAAATTTGTATTTCCTTTTTGAGTAAATTTTAATTCTTTCTTCTCTATAGGGTTTGGCATTACATCCACATATATACTTCTACTTCTAGATTCTTCTATTGTTTTTATAATATCTGGATTAGATAATGTAGGGTCGGTTTCAACCACCTCTATATTAAAACTATCTACATCTATATTAGATCCTACCTCTGGAAAAGTCTTACCAAATTCTATAGCTCCTATATCTGGTGTACCATTAACGTCTGTAGTAATATTATTAATATTTCTTCCTGCATCAATAGGTCTTACTCCTGCTTTTAGCCTATAATCACCCTTAGAGGCATCTACAAATAAGCTATTTCCGTTTCCAGTCTCACTTCTGTAATTATTTTGAAAATTAATATCGTCATAGATTTTATTTTCTTTACCGTCTTTAGCTTTAGTATCTATAATATTGTTCCAAAAACGAACATTTTCAATAAAACCTTTTTTATCTCTATTCCACAAACGTATTCCCCAATCCATATTCCATACCGTATTGTTGTAAAAATAACAATCCATTATTTTTGTTTGTCTTGGGCCTAAATATGCAAAAGTACCATCTTCTACTACATCTGTTTTAAAATTATATATAAGATTATGGTGTACCGTATAGTTATAGCATCCTTCTAAATATAAAGCCAAAACAAATTCTTTATCCCCATCTGTTAAGGTATTGGAATCGTGGATTCTGTTAAATGCTATTTCAGAACCTTTCATATCTACAGGTATTCCCCAAGCACTCCCATTAGTACATTGGATAGATCCTGCATCTTGTCCCATTTTCATACAATCGTAAAGATCGTTGTATGTAATATCTATTTTTCCCTCGTTAGTTCTTATATGAAATCTTCCTGTGGCCCCTAATGTACATCTAGTAATTTTCGTGTTTTGATTGGAGTCGTTTTGAATTGAAGAAGTAAACTGTGCTATCCATCCTAAATCTTCTAAATGGCAGTTTTCTATTGTATTGTTATTTCCTCCATCTAAAAATATACCGTGTCCCCAACTATGAGCTATATAACAGTTTTTTATAATATTGTTATTTCCTTTAATGTATAAGCCTCCTAATTGTGAATGGGCAACTCCAAAACCTCCTCTAGTTAAGAATGGAGCTAAATATTGTACCGAAGAATTGATTACCTGACAACCATTGGAATTGTTTATTTCTATAGAAGCAGCATGCACTCGAATCCCATCGATTACTACACCACTTTTGTCTTCTATTTGAAAAGCCCAATCCCTATTTTTTGTAGCAATTAATAAATCGTTAGGATTTTTACCCGCTGCAGGCTTAAAGTATACTTTATTATCTTGTTGAAACCATTCCCCTTCTCTATCAAGAGCGTTTAAGTGAAATATAAAGCCAAAACCTTTACCATCGTCTGTGTAAATCTTAGGACTATTTTCTATCCATCCTTCTGTAATGGCATCTACAGTAAGTTCTTTTCCTCTAGACCCAGTAATGGTTCCTGTTGGATTAATCCATTTTTTACCATTAATACCTCTAAAGATACCTCCTTTAAAAAAATCTGTAGGAAAACCACTTAAATTAGGGAACAAAACTCTTCTACCTGTTACTCCACTTTTAGTCTGAAAAACTTGACAATCTTCGTACCCTGTATTTTTATCCTCAGGATCCATCATCTCCCCTGTCTTATTATCTGGCCATCTTGCCATTTCTTGACGTTTCCCATCTAAAAAAAGCATAGTAAAAGGTCTTTTTGAACCTGGATACGGAGCCGAATAGATTCCGTTTTTGTATAAAGTCCAGTTTTTAACTACGTCTGCTCCAGAAACAACTACTTTATCGTTGTTATAGTTTTTAAAGGTAACATTGCTGTCTTTTACAATAACATTTTCTCTGTAAATTCCTTCTAAAATATAACAAGTATCTCCTGGAGATAATACATTTGCTGCTTTTTGAATTGTTTTAAATGGACTAGCTAATGTTCCCGCATTGGAGTCTTTTCCGTCTACAGAAACATAATAATCTTTTGCCCAAGAATTTATGGAAACCATAAGTACCATAAATGTTGATAATAATTTTTTCATCATAATGATTAGATTGAGTTTTATATACGTCTACAGTTTTACTAATTAAGGAATTACCTATTATTAATTATTAAAGAAAAAAATTAATTCAAAAATTGCCCTTTATCGGATAAAAATACCCTCTTATAGTAAAAAGTTTTCGATTGTGCATTACAAAAGTCTAATAAATTTAAAAACTAAACAAATAATTATATCTCATAATTGTAATTTCTGATTTTAAGCACCCCTAAACCACTATAAACAAAGCCTTTACCATATAATTACCATTTATAATTTCGTTAAATAAATTTTAACAAAATTGGGCTTATTATTTATCTTTTTACACTTTAAAATGAGGAATTAGACATAATACAGGTCTAATTATTTTATTTCCAAAGGAAATTAATGCAATAATTTCCTCTGGAAATAAAAACATAATCACCACTATTACAATACTATAAACAAAAAATAACCTGTTTTTTATTTATAAAAAGTATAACTATTTATTAAGCAGCAATCCCTTTTATAATAATTCGATAATTTTAAAAGACTCTCTCCTTATAAAATATTTCCTTATACAAAACTCTCTGATTTTTTGTAGGAAAATATTCAAAAGCTTAAAACTAGATATACACCCCAAAAAGAAAGTCTTAAATAGGCTACGGAATATCTTTTAAGTCTCTATTTTCATATAAACAGAAAAG
>CALGNG010000059.1 GCA_937958735.1 uncultured Aquimarina sp.
GATTGTATTAATGTAGCTCGTGAGGCCATGCTGAGTGTAGGCTGTATTCAAGCCCAAGTATGTCATACTAACACTTGCCCTACAGGAGTAGCAACACAAAGTAAATGGTTACAGGCTGGGATAGATGTAACGGATAAGGCAGAACGTGTAAAATATTATTTTAAAAACTTTAATAAGGAAGTCTTAGAAATAACACATGCCTGTGGGTACGAACACCCAGCGCAATTAACTATGGAAGACATTAATATTTCTCAGGGAGATAATAATTCTACCAATAGTTTAGCAGAAACCTATGGTTATCAAAAAGACCCTGTTCCAGCTTTTTCAAGTTTAAAAGAATTGGTTACCTGTCCAGATTTAGGAGGAGGATATTGTGAAATACCTCATACTGTAAATAAAGAAGAGGTTCGGTATTAGATAATTTCTAGGGTTCTAAGACCATTGTCTTCTATCTTAATGTTTATTTGGTGAGATTCTTCAGGAATAAGATTAGGAATACGTTCGCTCCATTCGATTAATAAATAATCGCCGGTGTGTTCGTATTCCTCAAAACCAATAGCATAAGCCTCGTCCTCCTCTTCGATACGATAAAAATCGAAATGATAGATGATTTCTCCATTACCTTCGTATTCATTAACCAAAGAAAAAGTAGGGCTAGATACGGTGTCTTCTACCCCTAAATAATTACAAATAGCTTTAATTAAGGTAGTTTTTCCAGCACCCATTTCACCATTAAAAAGTAGGGTTTTATAAGTGCATTTTGTAATTACTAGCTTGGCTATTTCGTCCAACCCAGTAAGGTCGTAAGTAACTTTTAACATCTATTCTTCACTATAAATTTGTCCTCGATGTGGTTTTAAGGCATCTCTAACAATAATCATTTTACTTTTTAAAACTACCAAAAACGCTATGCTATGCATTTCGTTTATATGATTAGTTCCTGTAATTTGGAGTTCTAGTTTTTCTGCTAAAGCAAATTCCTTTAAGTGGATTTCGTGGTGTATAGCAGTATTTTTGGCACTAGGTCCCCTAAAGTCCCAAATTAATTTAATTTTATCTTCCATAAGTATTAGTGCAAATTTAATAGAAAATAAAATGCTTTTGTAATAAGTTGTTAGTAATCGTAGTATACTATTATAGTAATTAGCTTGAATAAGCTGCGAATATTACTATTTTTGTCAGAATTAATTTAAAAAAATGAAGCTTAGGTTTCCATACCGATTTTTAGTTTTAGCTGTTATAGTATTAACAACTTCTAGTTGCGAATTGTTTCAAAAAAGAAATGAAGCAAAGGTGATAGCAAAAGTGCATAATGAAAACCTGTATGAAAATGATTTAAAAAACTTTAATATACCTTCTGGACTATCGGAAAAGGACAGTATTGCAGTACTTGTGGATTATATTAACGATTGGGCAACCAAGCAATTAATAATGCATGAAGCAAAGAAAAACATGTCCGAGAAAAAGCAAATAGAATACAATAACCTAGTAGAAAGTTATAAACTAGACTTGTTTTCTAGTGCTTATGAAAATGCTTATGTGAAAAAGAATCTTAAAACTGCGGTTACAGAAAGTGATATAGAATCGTATTATAGCAAGTTTAAAGAAAGTTTTTTATTACAAAAAGACTTGATTAATGTTAGGTATATAGAGCTTTCAAAAAAATACAAAGACGTGGCTGCCACAAAGAAGGCTTTTTCGCGTTTTAAGGATGATGATATTAATGAACTGAATAAAATAAAATTAAGTTTTATTTCTAGCGATTTTAACTTTAATGAAGAATGGGTTTCTCTAGATTCTTTTCTAGAAAAAATACCAAGCTTGAAAAAATTTAAAAAAACAAAGCTATTGGTAAATGGTAAGCTTTTAAGTTACAAGAACAATGAAAGCCGTTTTTTGATAAAATTTAAGGCTGTACTTAAATCGGGGAGTCCCGCACCAATAAAGCATGTAAAAGACCAGATAAAGCAAATAATTTTAAATAAACGAAAAATACAGTTGAAAAAACAACTGGAGGAGGAAATTAGAAAGGATGCATTACAAACTAAAGAATATCAAATTTTTGAATAAATCAATACCCCAATTTATAGCTGCATTTATATCGGTTATAAGTTTTAACGTTTCAATAGCTCAGGAAGGAGTTACCATAGAAGCTCCAAAAGATACTACTAAAGTAAATACCACTCGTAAAAAAATAGATGGAGTTGCTGCAGTCGTAGGAGACTTTATTGTTTTAGAAAGTGATATAGATAAAGCTTATATCGATTTGAAAAACCAACAAGTAAATACCGAAAATATTACGCGTTGTAACCTAGTAGGGCGTTTAATGGAAACAAAGTTGTATACACACCACGCTATACAAGATAGTTTACCATTACCAGAAGCACAGGTACAAGATCAAGTAGATCAGCAATACGCTTATATTAAACAAAATATTGGTAGCGAGAAAAAAGTACTGGAATTTTATAGAAAAGAGAGTATAGATGATTTAAAAAAAGAACTTTTTGAGTTAGCAAAAACTAGGAGATTATCTGGACTAATGCAACAAAAGGTGGTAGAAGAGGTAACCATTACACCAGACGAGGTACAAGGTTTTTTTAAAGCAATACCTAAAAAAGAACGACCACAGATTAGTACAGAAATAGAAATTTCTCAGATAGTAGTAAAACCTAAACCTTCGGTAAAAGAAGTAAAAGCAACTATAAGCAGACTAGAAGAGTTTCGTAAAGATATTTTAGAGAACGGAGCTAGTTTTGCTACCAAGGCCGTATTGTATTCCCAAGATCCAGGATCTAGGTCTAATGGTGGGAAGTATACTTTAAGCAGGCAAGACCCTTTTGCAAAAGAGTTTAAGGACAATGCCTTTAGTTTACAAGAGGGAGAGGTAAGTAAACCATTTAAAACCGCATTTGGATACCATATTTTACAAGTAGATAAAATAAAAGGACAGAAAGTAGATGTGCGACACCTTCTTTTAATACCAGAAATTACTACAGAGGTATTAAATAAATACAAAGCTGTAACAGATTCTATACAAAAAATGCTTTTCGCAAAAGATATTTCTTTTGATGAGGCAGCTCGCCAGTTTAGCGATGATAAAGAAACAAGAGGAGATGGAGGTAAATTAGTAAACCCTGTAACCTCCGATACTCGTTTTGAACTTACCAAAATAGACCCTATATTGTACTCTCAAGTATCAGATTTAGAGGAAGGTGAGATTTCGGGTATTATTCCGGAAACAGATAGGAAAGGAGAAAAATCGTTTAAAATTTTAACAATTGCCAAACGTTACGAAGAGCATATAGCAGATTACTCTACCGATTATTTAAAAATTAAAGAACTGGCATTGCAACAAAAAAAGCTAAAGGCGGTTAAAGCGTGGCAAAAAGATAAAATAACAGATACGTACATTAAAGTTAACGAATCTTACCAAGGTTGTGAATTTGGGAACAACTGGTTAAAAAAATAAATATATGTCAAATGACGTAGGGGCTGTAAAGCAGTTAAGAGAAAAACACACCGCATTAAAAAAAGAAATTTCTAAAGTTATTATAGGTCAAGAAGCAGTAGTAGATCAAATTTTACTATCTGTATTTGCAGGTGGGCATGCTCTGTTAATAGGAGTGCCAGGATTGGCTAAAACACTTATGGTAAACACCATTTCTAAAGCTTTAGGTTTAGACTTTAAAAGAATACAGTTTACACCTGATTTAATGCCTAGCGATATTTTGGGAAGTGAAATATTAGACGAAAATCGCCAATTTAAATTTATAAAAGGACCTATATTTTCTAATATAGTTTTAGCGGATGAAATAAATAGAACACCTCCTAAAACACAAGCAGCTCTTTTAGAAGCTATGCAAGAAAAATCGGTTACTGTGGCAGGAGTCAATTACCCTTTGTCTAAACCTTATTTTGTATTAGCTACCCAAAACCCTATAGAGCAAGAAGGAACATATCCCCTTCCAGAGGCGCAGCTG
>CALGNG010000060.1 GCA_937958735.1 uncultured Aquimarina sp.
TACCCTTAATATATTTTTTTTCTTCAAAACCATTCTATAATAAACACTTGTATTTTTCAACCATTAAAACAGCGACTTCTAATACCTTTGTTTTTTTGTAAGACTATTACTTGTCTAAAATTAAAAAAAACTGTCTAGATATATACCTAGACAGTTTAAAAAAATTAAAAAACGATACTTATTACTTTACTACTAAACTGTATTCTGGTGTTGGATTAAGAGGGCAAAAGTAAACGTACTCCCCTTTTGTTAAAACTACTTTATTAGTTAAAGAAGTACTCCCTGTAGCAACAGGAGCTTTTACGTAAGCACTTTTAATGTGATTAGCTTGATCTGTTTTGCCTTTTGGAGCTAAAACAAACCCTACTTCGTGGTCTACATCTTTATTGGCTATTTCAAAAACGTAAGTGCCTTCTTTTAGTACTAATTCTTTTTTGTTAAACTCTCCACTTGTTTGCACTAGAGAAATCGTCTGAACTTGAGCCACCTCTTCTGTGGTCGCTACCTTTTCTGCCTGTTTTACGTCCTGTTTACAAGAAGTAAATGCTAAAAGACCCATTACTATTAATCCTGCTACTTTTTTCATTATTGTTATTTTAAAAATTATAATTTATATCTATTTATTATAGTGCTGGGGCCGCTGGGAAATCTACCCTAGTTTTTACTGTATTATTTATGTAATTAGAAATCGTCTTATCGCCTACTAGAGATATAGTATCGATAAGGTTTTCTTTTGTCCATCCTGCATTAAAATAATCTTCTAATACGCTTGCATCCGTATTTCCTCGATTTTCTGTAATGTTTTTAGCTAATTTGGCTAAAGCGTCTAGTTTGCTATCAAAAGAAGCTTTTCCTTGTCTTAACTCTATAATTTGTTCGTCATTAAAACCATTCATTTTTCCTATTGCAGTATGGGCTGCTAAACAGTAATCACAGTTATTTACTTGACTTACCGCTAGGTTAACAACTTCTTTTTCTTTCGCTTTTAAAGATGATGGGGCTCCAGCGAAATCTAAATAGTTTTTTAAGGCGTTTTCTGAATACGCATAGGTAGC
Organism: uncultured Aquimarina sp.; assembly: GCA_937958735.1. Taxonomy (GTDB): domain Bacteria; phylum Bacteroidota; class Bacteroidia; order Flavobacteriales; family Flavobacteriaceae; genus Aquimarina. The sequence goes on from CALGNG010000060.1 coordinate 1,056, forward strand.
AAAAAGATTAGGGACAAAGCCTACTTGTTTTTCTAGGTTATCAAAAATAGCTTGATTTGCTTCGCTTACTTCGTTTCTTGCTGGGATATTAAATGTGCTCATTATATGCTTTTTTAAAATTATTATTATTTATTGCCTTCCGACACTACAAAGATACCTCCCTAGTAAGCCTATTCTATTACACAAATAGAGCAAGTCTTTATACATATTTCCTTTCTTTAAACTTTTATAAGAATTCGTTTATTTATACTAATTGATTTCCTGCAATACACAGCAATTTCAAAATTTAGCTATACTAATTACTAAACACGAATTATAAAATTTCCCAAATCAATGTGATATAATAATAAATAAGATCGTTACATATAACAAAACAATATCTATTCTTTAAACAACTATTATAACATCTGTTTTCCCAACGCTATACAACTTATCTCCTCTTATCTTAAAAAAAGACACTAAAAAAATAAATTATGTATACTATATTGCTTAAAAATAAGTTAGTAGGAAATAGATGTCAAAAAAATAGAATGCAATACACTCTATAAAAAACAATAATAACTGGATTATTACTATGATTATGGAATAAACTAAAGCAAATTACTTATATTATTTAACAATTAAAACGTAAGTAACACAGAACTTAACAACGATATTTTAACACACTTTATCTATTAAAAAAGCCTTTAGGAACAGCTATTTAAAGAGGTTAAAATGTTAAATATTTGTTAAAAATTTTGTAATTATTTTTTTTATAAAAATAACCAACTGAAATACAGCTACTTGCATTTTTATTGATTTTAAAGAAGTTGTAAGATTCAAAACAGATGTAAATACATACATCATAATTTCTAACTTTGCAACCTGATTCTCTTGAAAAAGAATAGAGTAGGTTAAAATTAAATAAATTCAATTTATGTTAAAAAAATTACTAACCTTATTGCCTCATATCTGTTTTTGCTTTTACTTTTCTTTTTTAAATGCTCAGACACTAATCACTCCACCAACACCTATTGGGTTTCCTGTTTTTTCTTGTGTAAAAAGCGATATTATTGTAAACCCAAATTTTGTTTTTGACAGCACTGGCTGGAAAAACCAATTGGGTAATCCTATACCTAGACCAACAATTTTCGAAAATGATGCTGTAATATCTATAGAGGCTAGTATCGATATAAATATAAAAAGCCCTGGTACTTTTAATGGACAAATATACTTTGGGGACAATATAGTATTTAATGGGGAATTACCCGACATTTTAAACAAATCATTTATACAAATTGGAACCGATTCTAATATTACTATTACAAATTTTTACAACAGTACAGGAGATAATCTAATAAGAGCTTGTGATAATTCTACATTACATTTCGAAGAAGCTATAACTATTGTAGACTCTGACCGAATTATAAACCGTGGAAATATAGAAATTACTGGACAATTTATTATTCAAAGAGGAGGTAATTACATTAACACCCCTGTAGGTTCCCTTTCTCTTAATGGAGGACTCCTATTTACTATACAAGGAAGATTACTTAATTTTGGTAACATTAATGCCAACAACTCTTCTATTCGCTTGGGGGAAAATTCTGTAACTCTAGTAAATAATTGTAATATATCCACAGACAATAACTTTTTTGTTCAAAGTAGGTTTATCAATAACGGAATTATTCGAGTAGGAGAAACTCTTAGATTAACCGAAGACATTTCTTCTAATAGGGGGACTATAAGTACTAAAGTATTTATAGCAACAGGCTCTGCAAGCCCTACAGAAGTAACCAGCATATTGGGCCAAGGTAACAATTCCTTTCTAATAGTTTCAGAAAGTGCTCGTTTACAAGGAGGAGCTAAAGCAGACGGTTTAAAACTCTTAAACACTAGTAGTCCTGGCGATGGGTTTACAAGCGTTTGTCCTACTTGTAATGCCACTAACATAACTGCTTTAAATCGTTCTTTTACTGTACCCGACCTTGTAAATAACTGTAAAATAATTTTAGAGAATTCTGCTCTTGTAATAGGCAGGATCTTCATAGATGAAAATTTTGATAATCGTTTCAATTCAGGAGAAACAATAATTCCAAACGTCGGTGTTAGAATTAACTCTTCAAGTGGAGTAAATAATATAACTACCGATTTTACAGGAAGATGGTTTAATAATGTTCCTGTTGGTACTGCTACTTTTAACATAGACGACTCCGATTTTCCTCCAAATCAAGTAATATCGCCACGAGCTACCGAAGTTGGACTTACTTTTTCCAAAGATTTTATTGCCAATACCAATTCTGTAGAAATAAATATCCCTTTAATCTCTAACGAAAAAGCTCCTGCCAGAGGAAAAGTATTTAACGACTTAAATATGAACGGTGTTTTTAACCCACCTCTAGAAACAGGTATTAACAATGTAGAAGTTATTGTTACAGACTTTTTTCGCTCTATTACCACCACTACCGATGCTAATGGAGATTGGGAAGTAAGAAATGCCAACATTGGCTTA
>CALGNG010000061.1 GCA_937958735.1 uncultured Aquimarina sp.
TATAGCCGTTTGTTAACACCAAGATTCTTTTAATAGAGAAACTATTCTATAATACTATTTTAGATTATTATGAAGAGAAAATATTTATACACCCTATTAACAATTGTGTTTTTTTCTATGCTGACTTATGGTCAAGAAGAAAAAAAAATAAAGAAGGCAGATAAAAAATTTGATCAATACGCTTATATAGATGCGCAAAAAATACTTTTAAAGGTAGCTCAAGAGGGCTATGAAAGTAAAGATTTGTTTCAGAAGTTAGGAGACAGTTATTATTTTAATGCAGACTATGCAAGCTCTAATAAGTGGTATGCAGAGTTAATGTCAGGTTATGGTAATGAGGTAGCTCCAGAGTATTACTTCCGTTATGCACAATCTTTAAAGTCGATGGGGCAATATGACGATTCTAATCTGATGATGGATAATTTTTTTAATTCTAAAAAAACAGATAGAAGAGCTAAAAATTATCAAGACCAGCCAGAATATTTAAGAACAATCAATTTTCAATCGGGAAGATATAAAGTAAAAAACATTGCAGCTAATTCTGAGTACTCCGATTTTGGTCCAGCATATTACGGTAACAAGTTGGTGTTTGCATCCTCTAGAGATACAGGAGTAATAGCTAAACGAGTTCATCAATGGAATGGGAAACCATTTTTAGAGCTGTACAGCGGTAAAGTAAAGAAAAAAGATAAAGAAGTTGTAGAGGTAAAGAAGTTTAGCAGGAAGTTAAATACGAAGTTTCACGAATCCAGTCCTGTTTTTACAAACGATTTTAAAACCATTTATTTTACTAGAAATAATTATAACAAAGGCCAATATAAAGAAGATGATGGTGGGACTAATAATTTAAAAATATACAAGTCTACTTTAAAAGAAAACGGAAAATGGTCCGAGGCAGAATCTATAAGATTCAATAACGATCAATACAGTGTAGGGCATCCAGCCTTAAGTCCAGATAATAAGAAGTTTTACTTTTCGTCTAATATGCCAGGAGGTTTTGGATTGTCCGATATTTATGAAGCTACTATAGCAGAGGATGGAACTTTAGGAGAACCTAGAAATTTAGGACCAGATATTAATACAGAAGGGAGAGAGTGTTTTCCATTTTTTAGTAAGAGCGGAGATCTATATTTTGCCTCTAACGGTCATATAGGTTTAGGTGGATTAGACTTATATGTAACCACATTGGATATTGCAGGTAATGTGGGTAGAATTGTTAACCTGGGAGAACCAGCGAATACGCCACAAGACGATTTTTCTTTTATTGTAAACGAAGAAGATAAAACAGGATATTTCTCATCTAATAGAGCAGGTGGAAAAGGAGACGACGATATTTATAAATTTATTCAGTTAGAAGACATCAGAGAAGATTGCGAAATTGTTCTTACAGGAATTGTAACAGATAAAGACACCGCAGAAGTATTACCAGGAACACAGGTAACTCTATTTGATTCTGAAAATAATATAGTAGAAACGATGGTAGTAGGTCCAGCAGCCAATTACTCGTTTATTATAGAATGCGATAAAAATTATTTCTTAAGAGGAGATAAAGAAGAATTCAATTCGGCCGAAGAGCTGTTAACCACTCCTGCTGTTACAGAGACTATGAATATGCCGTTGAAGCTAGATAGGACTATTAAAAGAGCAAAAATAGGAGAAGATTTAGGGAAAATACTTAATCTAAATCCTATTTATTTTAACTTCGATAAATACGATATCAGATACGATGCCTCTGTAGAGTTAGCTAAAGTAATAGCAGTAATGAAAGAATATCCAACTATGAAAATAGATGTACGTTCCCATACAGATAGTAGAGGTAACGATAGTTATAACGAAACACTATCGGATAACAGAGCTAAGTCTACCGTAAAATATATTATTTCTAAAGGAATAGAAGCAAGTAGATTAAGTGGAAAAGGATACGGAGAAAAGCAGCCAGTTAATAAATGTATAAACGGTGTGCCATGCTCTATAGAAGAGCATCAATTAAACCGTCGTAGTGAATTTATTATTTTAGGATATTAGTAGTATTGCACTCGTTAAAATTTAAAAGCGCTTTTTTAAGAGGCGCTTTTTTTGTGTGTTCAATTCAACTTGTTTAGTTTTGACGTTAAGATGGGTATAGAAAAAGTAATATTAGTAGATGCAGAAGATAAACAGATTGGTGTAATGGAAAAAATAGAAGCGCACGAAAAAGCCTTATTACATAGAGCTTTTTCTGTTTTTATTATGAATGCCAGGGGAGAGTTGATGTTGCAACAGAGGGCCCTTGATAAATACCATTGTGGAGGCTTGTGGACCAATACCTGTTGTAGTCATCAGCGGGAGGGAGAAAGTACTTTAGAAGCTGCAGAAAGGCGTTTAGAGGAGGAAATGGGATTTAAGACTCCTATGGAAGAAAAGTTTTCTTTTATCTATAAAGCTCCTTTTGATAATGGTTTAACAGAACATGAATTGGATCATGTATTAGTGGGTTACTATGAAGGAATCCCTATTTTAAATAAAGAAGAAGCTGCATCTTGGAAATGGATAAAATTAGATAAGGTAAAAGAAGAAATCTTGCAATACCCAGAAAAGTTTACTCCATGGTTTAAAATTATCTTCCAAAAATTTTATGAAGAACTAGACGTGTAATTTACAGTACCATTAAATTACAACCTCTTACATCACTATGGTCAAACCTACCTAAGACTTCAAAACTGCCATCGACAAAGACCTTTCCTAGGTCTTGAGTAGCAATAAAACTACAAGAGTTAATGTTGGCTAAATCGATAACATTAATGCCACCAGTTTTATGTGTTCCTAGTAGTTGTGTCGCATCTTTTGTGCTTCTGGTCAATACCTTCATCCAGGGGGGGCAATCAAATATTCCATTACCTTTACTATAAGCTTGGGAAAGTAGCTCCGTCATCCCATACTCGCTATGGATAGTTTTTGTGCCTAGACGTGTAGTAAGTATTTTATGAAGTTCCGAGCGGATAAGTTCTTTTCTACGTCCCTTCATCCCTCCAGTTTCCATTACTATAGTATGCTTTAAACTAAATTGAAACCTTTCTATAAGATCTAGTAAAGCAAAAGAAACACCTATTAGTAATACGGGCTGTTGTTGTAATTCTAATTCTTTTAATGTAAGAGCTAATTCTTCTATATTGTTTAAATAAAACCCACTTTTAGGATGCTTACTAGAAGCTATTAATTTTTCGGTCATATATACCAAAGACGATCCATTGCGGTCTAAATAGGAGGGTAATAAAGCTAAAACACAATATTTTTCTATAGAGCCATAAAAATAATTGAAGCCTTTAGAAAAACTAGATTCGTAGAGCTCTAAATGGGTTACGTAATGTTTGCTCGTAACACTTCCAGTTGTGCCGCTACTAGTAAATGTGATTTCTGGAGCTAGGGTAGTGCTTACAATTTTTTCTTTTTTAAAAAAATCTATGGGAAGAAAAGGAATGTCTGTAATGTGCTTTACCGAAGATCTACTAGTGCCTAGTAAATTACAAAACCTACGATATATAACGTTGTTATTGTATTGATGTTTAAAGACATCTAAACAAACACTGTTAAATTCTTGATCTGTGGTAATAGTAAAAATAGATTTTGGATCCATTTTGTAAAAATAAAAAAGCGATTGTTTAAAAGCATTAAACAATCGCTTAATAAATATATAGTTTTATTATTATAAAGCAGGTATACGTAATACTTGTCCTGGATAAATTTTATCTGGATGAGTTAGCATAGGCTTATTAGCTTCAAAAATAATTTCATACTTCATGGCATTACCATAAACCTCTTTAGAAATTTTACTTAAATAATCTCCTTTTTTGACAGTGTAAAAAGTAGCTTCGGGCTCTTGAGGAGCGATTTCTACTTCCATTTGATCGTCTACTTGAGCAATACCTTCGTTGTTTCCTACCACAAGTATAACTTTCTCTCTAGTAGCATTGTCTGCAGCTAAACCACTTACTACAGCCGTATCTCCATTAATAACTACTTGCATACCTTGTACCTCTAAACCAAGTGCACTAGCAGTTTCAATCATTTTGTTAGCAGCAGCTTCATTAGCAGCAGCAGTTACCGCAGCAGCCTCTGCAGCTTCCTCGGCTTCAGATTTACCAATTCCAATAGCAGCTCCTGCATTCTTAATAAATGAAAAAATTCCCATTCCTTTAATTTTTTAGTTAATTAATAATTTAAAACTCAAATTACGAAATTATATCTTAATATAAATGAGAAAAGTATAAAGTAAATGAAAAATCCTGACTCTCAAAAAAAATAGAGAATCAGGATTTTTTAATAAACAAGAACAATTAATCGATAAGCATTTATCAATTAATGTGCCATAATGTTCTTTTTTAAAAAAGTTTGCCCTTTCTGAAAAAAGAAGCTCCATTACGCTTATAAGCTACTTTGCCATTACAGGTACAAAAATTATAAACTCCTTTAGCCTTTGTTTCGGTAGTACTAATAAGAATAATGTCGGATACCGTGCAGTTTTCTTTTTTAGCTACTTTCTTTTTTAATTGATTTATACTAGATCGGCTTCTTTTAAGGTAAGCTTGTACTTGAGGGTTTAGTTTAGGTTCTTTAAAGCCAAGAGATAAATTGCAATTAGAATCGTTTAGCTGGGGCTGCTGATTGGAAATTTGCTGTTCAATACTC
>CALGNG010000062.1 GCA_937958735.1 uncultured Aquimarina sp.
CTGCTAGTGTTTTGTTATGAGCCAAAACCAGTGTTGGTTTTTTAACTTCTTGTATAACATTAGCTGCCGTATAGGTTTTCCCAGATCCTGTTACCCCTAACAAGGTCTGATAGTTAACACCTTCGTTAATACCTTTAACCAACTCTTTTATAGCTTGGGGTTGGTCTCCAGTTGGACTGTATTGCGATACAAGCTTAAACTCCATAGAATATTGAATTATTCAAACTTAAAACTACTGAATTTAGACCGGTATTTAAATATTTTTTTTTAGCAGAAGAAAATTATTTAAAAGCAGGACAATTACACTCTCTTAAACCGTCTCGAAGGTTTCTTTTTCCTTTAAAGTTGTAACCTAAAGTAATTTGATGAAAACCAGAACTACTAATTTTCACATCGTCCAACTGGTTGGTGTAAGTATAGGCAAAAACAAAACTCTTATAGTCTACTCCAAAGAAAGGGGATATAGATCCAAAACGTTGTAGGTCTATCGATACATTATCCTCTGTAGTTTCTACTCCGTCAAAATTTAAACGGTAAGAAAGCCCTCCAAATAGCTTTGATGTTTCATTTAATTTATAATACCCTTTAAGGTTAATGTCTGCCAATTGTTCATTTAGTTCTGGTATCGTTACAAACATTACCGAAGGCTCTAAATCGAACTCTCTACTAATACTAAAAGTATATCCACCTGTAGCTATAAATGTTTTTTGATCGTCTGGCTCTGTATCGGATTCTAACACTAAACTGCTTCTGTCTACTGGAAGTACATTTTTAAGTGTTGCAAAAATAAATAAGTTCCCTTTAAAATACGACATCCCAAAATCTGCATTAAAGTATCCTTCGCTTAAAACATCTCCTGTAATCGCTGGATCTGCTACTCTTGGATTAAAAAGACTACGCTCGTCTAGCCTTCTTTGTAAAATACCTAAACTTAATCCAAAAGATAATTGATTTAGCTCGAATGCTCTAGCATTTAGGTTTAAGTGGTAAGCAAACGTACCGTAAAAACCGTTTTGAGAAAAATTACCATTGGTGTCCGAGAAAGCAATTCCTCCTACTCCAATATTTTTAGTAATACGTGTGTTTAAACTGGCTGTAAAAAGTGTAGGCGCATCGTCTACATCGAACCATTGAGTGCGACCTGTTATACGTACTTGCTCTGTACTAGCTGCCCCTGCTGCAGAAGGGTGAATTAGATACCAGCTTCCTGTTAGGTAATCTTGATAAATAGGAAGCCCTTCTTGCCCATAAGAGAAACTAAGCAAACTTATAAAAAGCAATGTAAAAATCCTGTATTTCATCCTAATGATAATTTTTAGTTTTGAGTTATAAAAAACAAAACTACGTTTTATATTGTTAAGATACTTTTTTTTTCAAGGCAAAACATTCATTAACTACTCACTATATTTGTAATAATGAAGAAGGAAAGACTATTATCTAAGAAAAAGCCTACATATCCTATAAATCAAAACCTTGAATCCTATCTTAGGGATTATAATCGCCTGCTTAAAATTTCTATTTTTTACGACGATTTGTTACGTTTTTCTGGCAGTGTTAGCGTTTATGATAAAAACGATGTGGACACTTTATGGGTTAGTGTTTACTATAATGAATTTGAACGAAAAGAAATTGATGACAGCTTAAAACAGGTATACACTATTCTCCATTCCGACGGAAACCAAGATATTATGGATTTTCTAAGTATTGATGCTATTGACTATTGTACTTTTGGAAATTCTAAGCCTTTTAGAATAAAAATAAGAAATATCCTTAACGATAATTACACTTATTTTTATGTAAAAAAAGCGGATGCTTCTCGGGTTTATGGCTTAGAATTCGAGCATATTTTTTCCCCTTATAGGATTAACTTTCTAATTTATCAAAATACTTTAATAGAGGAACATATTGTTGGCATACCTGGAGATACTTTCATTAAAGATTTTTTACCCGATCTTAGTATACAAGCAAAATCGCAAATTGCTAAAGAGTTTGTAAAGTTTAATGAGCGTTGCCAACTTCGTCTTTTAGGAGATATGCGCTCCTATAATTATGTAATTATTCCTACTCACGATTTTGACCATGTAGAATACCGTGTAAGGGCTATCGATTTTGACCAACAATGTTTTGAAGGAAATTTAAAAGTATATCAACCTCAATTTTTTAAAGAGAATTTCCCCATAATGAATGTGATTAACGACCGATTGGATCTGCCTTCCATATTGCAATACCAAAAGGAAGAACGTTCTATTTTTTCTAAACGTTATATTAATACTCATGCTAGAACGGAACGGTTATTAAAATGCATTAAAGCAGATCGTATTTCTACTCCTGAAAAAATCCTTCAATTAAAAACAGATTTATATAGTTTCTCTTATCTTTCGAAGTTTAAGAAATGTGAAACTATGGGAGAGATTTTGGAAACAGGATTTAATTTTATAGTTAAAAATTACAAACACCACAAACAAGAGTCCCAATATTAAAGTACATCCATGAGAATAGATATAATAAGTGTTGTCCCAGAGTTAATGCGAAGCCCTTTTGAGGCTTCTATTATGAAACGCTCTATCGAAAAAGGCCTCGTAGAAGTGCATTTTCATAACTTAAGAGATTTTGTCACTGATAATTATCGCCAGATAGACGATTATCAATTTGGTGGTGGAGCTGGTATGGTAATGATGGTGGAGCCTATAGATAAATGTATTACCAAACTCAAAAGCGAACGTGATTATGACGAGGTTATTTATATGACACCTGATGGAGAAACACTAAACCAAGGCATGGCTAATAGTATTTCTTTGCTTGACAATATTATTATCCTCTGTGGACACTACAAGGGCGTAGATCAGCGCGTGCGCGACCATTTTATTACTAAAGAAATTTCTATTGGGGATTATGTTTTGTCTGGCGGAG
>CALGNG010000063.1 GCA_937958735.1 uncultured Aquimarina sp.
GTCTGTAGTAACGCTATCAAAATTAGTATCCCATTTATCAAAAATATAACCAGGTTTGGTATTGGGTATTTCTGGTGCAATAGCTTCTGCTCCATAAGTAAGTTTTTCTGTTTTCAATAGCGTATCATCATGGTCTACAAATTTTGCTTCAAGAAAAAAACTAGGCACTAAAGTAGCTTTATAGTTGTTGTTGTTGTTTAGGGTATTAACTATTGCATTTGCAGGGTAAGTATTACCTAGGTTGTCTTCCCATTCTATAAAAGTAAATCCTGTTTTAATTACTTCGGGTAAGATTATATTTTTTAAAGTCCCTCTTGAAAAAGCATTTTTTCTTATTTCCATGATGCTACTAGGTAACATCAATTTTGTTTCGTCTGGAATTTGATTTTCACTAAAGGCATCTTCTCCAATAGAGATAAGAGCGTTTCCAAAATTAATTTTAGTGATTTTGTTAAATTGAAAAGCTCTTCCTTCGATACTTTTTAAAGAGTTAGGAAAGGTAACAGTGGAAATATTATTACCCCAAAATGCATTATTACTAATGCTTTCCAAACCTTCTTCTAGAATTAATTCTGCAATGTTATTTTCCGAAAAGGTGAAGCTTTCTATTCTAATAATGGTGCTTGGTATTACCACCTTGGTTAGGCTACATTTATTAAAAGCAGCCGAAAGTATTTTAGAAACAAAAGGAGGTATAAAATCGATAACATTAGCATTACCGCCATAGGAGCTAATAGTACTGGTATCAAAAACGCCATCATTTTTGTAGCGATATATTATACCAAGTGGGGAAGGCTTTCCATTAATGGTTTTAATTTTATTATTATTAAATATTCCTAATCCTATTATGCTAATAGATGCTGTTAAGGTTAAGTCTTCAATATTATTTCCAGTAAAAGCATTATTACCAATAGAGTTAAGATGGCCTTCTAGGATAAGGGATTCCAGTCTATTATCTTCAAACGCACTTTTATATATGTTTTCTATAGAGTTAGGGAAGTCTATTTTTGTTAATTTATTTCCTCTAAAGGCAACATCTCCTATGTTTTTTAAGGATTTGGGCAATACAACACTTAACAAATCTTGATCAGAAAAAGAAAATTTACCAACGGCTACTACGGGTTCACCATCAATAAATTCGGGAATTATAATGTTTTTTTCGGTAGTATTAGTATAGGAAGTAATAATGCCGTCTTTAAATTTAACATCATCCGATGTTAGGGTATACTGTGCATTACTTGTAATGTACAAAAGCAAAAAGCTTAAAAGTGTAAAAAATTTAGTAAGTGTTTTCATGTTGTATGGGTTATATATGAGTAAGACCTCTTAAAATTATTTTACCCTACCCTAGAAACCTCTCTTTTTTTGTTTTAATTACAGACTGGTGTTACTTTAAATTTTTGAAACAAAAAAACCCCCTAATTTTTAGGGGGTTTGTCAAAAAAATTCTAATTATAAGAAGTTTATTTTATGTAATATTATTTGTTTTGAGCGTATAATGCCGCTACTTGTTCCCAGTTAATTACAGAGAAAAAAGCTTCTAAGTAATCAGGTCTTCTGTTTTGGTAGTTTAAGTAATAAGCATGTTCCCATACATCCACACCTAAAATAGGAATTCCTCCACAACCAATACTTGGCATTAAAGGATTATCTTGGTTAGCAGTAGCACATACTTCTACTTTACCACCCTGGTGTACACATAACCATGCCCATCCAGAACCAAATTGAGTAGCCGCTGCTTTTTTGAAAGCATCTTTAAAAGCTTCAAAAGATCCAAAAGCACTATTAATAGCTTCTGCAAGTTCTCCAGTAGGTTTTCCTCCTCCATTTGGAGACATTACGTTCCAAAATAAACGGTGGTTGTAAAATCCTCCTCCGTTATTTCTAACCGCTTTATTATCTAAGTCTAGATTAGTTAAAATATTTTCTATAGTTTTTCCATCTAAATCAGAACCTTCTATAGCTCCATTTAGGTTGTTGGTATAACCATTATGATGTTTACTATGGTGTATTTCCATGGTACGAGCATCAATATGTGGTTCTAATGCATCATAAGCGTATGCTAATTTTGGTAATTCAAAAGACATATTATTTGATATTATTGGGTTATATTTCAAATGTACTAATTCAGCTAAAATTAGCGCTTCTTTTTAATCTAAAAAAATATTTATATTGAATTCTTCTACTGCTTTTACCATATACAATGCCTCTGCAGGATCAGGAAAAACATATACGTTAGTTAAAAACTATTTATTAAAAATACTTTCTAGCCCCAATCCAGGAAGATATAAGCAAATTTTGGCCGTTACTTTTACTAATAAGGCTGTAGCAGAGATGAAAGAACGTATTTTAGAAAGTTTGCACGGCTTTTCTATGTTAGAAATCCATAGCAATCATAAAAATATGTTTGATGAGGTTAGAACTATTTTAAAGTTTACAGACAAAGAATTACAAAAAAAATCCAAAACAGTATTACACTATTTATTGCATAATTACACTGCGTTTAACGTTCAAACCATAGATAAATTTACCCAATCGGTAATTAGGACTTTTGCCTTTGATTTGAATTTGAGTACTAATTTTGAAGTAGAATTGGATAGCTCTAGTGTTTTAGAAAAATCGGTAGATGAGTTATTAAATAAAGTTGGACAAGATCCTACTATTACTAGAATTGTATTAGATTTTATGAAATCTAATATAGAAGAGGATAGTGCATGGAATATTAAGAATAGTTTAATTGATATTTCAAAAATTATTTTAAACGAAGAAGATATTCCACATCTAAAGGGATTAGAAGAAAAAACAATTCAAGATTTTGAAAAATTAAAAAAAGAGCTTCAAAATAAAATAAAACAAAACAAAAAATTAATTATTCAAGAATCTAAAGACCTCTTATTAGATTTTGAAACTCAAGGAGTCTTAAACGATTTTAGTAGAAATACTATACCAAATCATTTCAAAAAATTATTAAAAGAAGGCACAACAGTTTTTTCTAATACTACCAAGTGGCAAAATAATATTGAAGAAACAGCATTTTATACCACAAAATGTAACGCAAGTTTAAAACAAATTATAGATGATCTAAGGTCTAAAATTGAAAAGGTATTTTATAAAACTAAAGCATTGGTTATAGAAAACGAATATGTTTTACGTATTCTAAAAAATATTACCCAGATGTCTTTATTACAAACCGTATATACTATTTCAGAAAAATTAAAAAAAGAGAATAATATATTATTAATATCAGATTTTAATCAGTTAATTTTTGAAACCATAAAGGACCAACCTACTCCCTTTATATACGAGCGTTTAGGAGAAAAATTCAAAGACTTTTTTGTGGACGAGTTTCAAGACACTTCGGTAATGCAATGGCAAAACCTAATTCCTTTAGCAGATAATGCAGTATCCTCTTTAATAGAAAATACAGAAGAAACCGGTACGGTAACACTTGTAGGAGATGCAAAACAAGCCATATATCGTTGGAGAGGAGGAAAAGCAGAGCAGTTTATAGATCTATACCAAGCAGGTAACCCTTTTTCTAATCCCCAAAAAACAGTAGAAAATTTAGAAACCAACTATAGGAGTTATTCTAATATTATAAGTTTTAATAATTCGTTTTTCACCTATTTAAGTAATCAGTTTTCAAGTCCAATTTACGAGCAATTGTATTTAGATGGGAATCGTCAAAATATAAACAGTAAAGAAGGGGGTTATGTACAATTGGATTTTATAAATGCAAAAAATGCTTCAGAAAAAGAAGAACAATATTCACAAAAAACACTAGAGGTTATTAATCAAATTTTAGAAAACGGATTTAGATATAAAGACATAAGTATATTGGTAAGAAGAAACAGGGAAGGAGTTGTGTTGGCTAATTACTTAAACGAACACAAAATTCCTGTAATTTCCTCCGAGAGTTTATTACTTAAAAATTCTAATACAGTAGAATTATTGATCTCGTATGCCTATACAATTACTAATACAGACGATTTAACACATAAATTAAATTTTTTAAAAGCATTAGTTATTCATTTAGAAGTAGAGGATAAACATAAATTTTTAAAAGAAAATATTACAAAAAGTATTTCCGAAATAGAAAAAGGGCTTACCCAATACAATATAAAAGCCCTGTTTAGCACCTTTGACACTAGTTCTATCTATGAAGCTTTTGAACATTGCATTACCATTTTTGGATTGCAAAATAAGGCAGATGCTTACCTTCAGTTTTTTATGGATTTTGTGTTCGAGTATTCCCAAAAAAGAAATTTAGGTATTACAGACTTTTTAGAATATTGGGAAACTAAAAAAGATAAAACAAGTATAGTAGTTCCCGAAGGGAAAAATGCAGTACAAATTATGAGTATTCATAAATCCAAAGGATTAGAATTTACCATAGTAATATATCCCTTTGCAGATACCGAAATATATAAAAATAGACCCAGCAGTATATGGTTACCAATAGACGAATTTTCAGATCAATTTTCGGAGAGTTACGTTGCTTATAATAAATCTGTCTTTGAGGCCTACTCCGTAACTACCCAAGAAGCACAAAACGAGATTAAAGAATTACAAGAATTAGATAACTTTAATGTATTGTATGTGGCCCTTACTAGAGCGAAAGAACAACTCTATATAATAAGTAACGAAAATAAAGCAGCCAAATCTATACCAGATGGAAGTTTTCAATCCTATTTTTTAAATTTTTTATCTAAAGATACTTTTGAAAAGCAAGCAGAAAACACTTATTCCTATGGAGATACTAAAAGAATATCACAAGAAAAAATAGAGGTAAAACAAAACTCTACATTAACATCGTTTATAAGCTCTAATAAATTAAACCATGGTATTAGAGAAATTGTACCTAAAATGGATTTTAATATTCAAAGACAAGAAGCTATAGAAAAAGGAGAGCTAATACATGAAATTTTTTCTAAAATTAAAGATAAATCCGATATAGATAAAGTACTGGCTAATTATAAACGGTTACTTACACAAATAGAATTAGAAGAGTTGCACATTAATATTCAAAAAATAGTTAAGAACGAATTTTTCAAGACTATTTTTAATAATTCTAACCGCATTTATAACGAAAGAGAGTTTTTATTTGATAAAAAAACATTAAGACCCGATAGAGTAGAGATAGATCAAAATAATGTAGTATACATTATTGATTATAAGACTGGTGAAAAAAAGGAAGAATATTTACAGCAAATTGAAAATTACGCCTCTATTTTTAAAAAATTAAGATATCTTAATGTAAGAAAATACATAATTTATATTCAAAAAAGTATAGAAATATGTGCAATTTAACCTTTTAAAAACATAGTTTTCAGTCAAATAAGTCTATTTAAAGGCTTATTTATTTAACTTCATTTTGATTATAAAGTATAACCTATTACATTTGTTAACATTAAACTTAAAATAATCTTTATAAACAATATGAAACATCTAAGTAAATTTTTAGTTGCTTTGTTTGCAGGAATGGCAGTTTCTTCTGCAGTTGCACAAAGTGAGTCCCAGCCTTGGGCTATTCAAGTAGGCACAAATGCAATAGATTTTATAAATGAGGAAGACGCCTTTGATGACTTTCGTATTTTAAAAACTGAAAACTGGAATATTATACCATCTATTTCAGAATTATCGGTTAGTAGATATATCAAGTCTGGTATTTCTGGAACGGTTAGCGGTACCTTTAACAAAATTGATAAAGTTGGACCATTAACTAGAGATCTTTCTGATGCTTTAGACGTAGAAGAAATTTCTTATTTTTCTGTAGAAGGTAAAATAAGTTATGACTTAAGACATGCTTTTGGATTACAAGAAGGTTGGTTTGCTCCTAATGTTGGATTAGGTGGAGGTTATAACTGGATTGATGACGAAGGTGATTTCTCTGCTAACTTTAGTATTGGTTTTGACTTTTGGTTAACAGAAAACTTTGCAATTACTATAGATTCTACTTATAAGGGTTATTTAGGAGAATACGATAACACAGACGAAACTTTCGATTTTCAAGACAATAATGGAGTAACTAGACCAGCTCAAAGATCCCATATGCAACACTCTGCAGGTATCAAATTTGCTTTTGGTGGGTCCGATAGAGATAACGATGGAATAATAGATAAAAAAGACGAATGTCCAGATACTTTTGGTCTTAAGGAATTTAACGGTTGTCCAGACTCTGATGGTGATGGTATCAAAGATTCTGAAGATGCATGTCCACAAACACCACAAGGACCTAACGGTATTAACGGTTGTCCTGATGAAGATGGTGATGGCGTAGTAGATAAAGACGATGCTTGTCCTAAAGAAGCAGGTACAGCAGCTATGGACGGTTGTCCAGACTCTGACGGAGACGGTGTAGCTAACAACATTGACGAATGTCCAGAAGTTTCAGGGCCAGCAGTAAACAACGGTTGTCCTTATAAAGATTCTGATAACGATGGTGTTTTAGATAAAGACGATAAATGTCCAGAAGTTGCAGGTGTTAAAGCAAACAATGGATGTCCTCCTGTACCAGTAGTTAAGAAAGTAACAGCAGAAGTTCAAAAACAATTGAACAACTATGCTAAAACAATCTTATTTGATACAGGTAAAGCAACTATTAAAGCACAATCTGCACAAGTATTAGCAGATATCGTAAATATATTAAAAGAATACCCAGAAGCTAAATTTGAGATCGACGGTCACACAGATAGCGTAGGTAGTGCAGCTTCTAACCAAAGATTATCAGATTCTAGAGCATCTTCGGTTATGAATTACTTGATTAATGGAGGAATTGGTTCAACTAGATTAACATCTAAAGGTTTTGGAGAGTCTAGCCCAATTGC
>CALGNG010000064.1 GCA_937958735.1 uncultured Aquimarina sp.
TCATTTAGTTCTGACCCAGTAGTATCTTCTTTTAATTTGAGTACTTTTTCTAAGATACTTATCACTTCATCAATATCGACCGTAGATGTGTTAGGTAATTCTGTAACAGGTCTATATTCTAATGCACCCATACCACGGTCTGCTACATAGGCTAATTGCTCTAATGGTGTTATTTTTTGAATACTTCTAGCGGTTAGCCATTCTTGAAATATGATATTACCAAAGGTGTCTGGTAACGAATCAGCAATCATAGGAGGCAAGCCTTGAAAGGTGTCTTGTTTATATTCCGTAAATACTTGTGCGGGTTTTATAGGCTTAAAAATAAAAGGAAATAATTTAGAATACTGTCCAGAATCCAAAAATTCAGGATTGTATTGAAAAAAGGATTTTCCTTTATCGATGTTATAGCCTAATTTTCCAATCTCTAAACCGAAAGCAACAATATCTATGATTTTTTCTCTTGCCATTTATTAGTATAATGAAATATTATTTTCGTCTTCAATGGTGTCTTTAATCGCTTTTTGAAGGGTACTTAGTAAGCCAAAGTGATTTGCTATTTTTAATACAGTATCGAGTGTAGCATTTTTACCATTCTCAAATTTCTGAATAGTGTATCTTGACAAATCCAATGCTTCGCCGAGGTCTTCTTGAGACATTTCAGCGCTTTTTCTTTTCTTTTTACAAAGCTCTCCTAATTTCAGCTTTACATCTTTAACTGTGACTAAGTTAATCATTAATTTGTTTATTATAATACACAAATATACGAATAAACTAAAATATGTGTATTATAATAAACAATTAAGACACTTCCCTTTTATTATCTCACGTTTTGTGTTCGTATTGATTTATAACAATCCTTTGTTATATGCTTTTGCATATAATTTTAAATGAATAAACTAAATTATATGTAAAAGCATATAGTTTAAAAATTATCAAAAACAGATTTAGCGGCATTAATCTTGGAGTAATTACTTACCTGATGATACATATTAAAAGTTTTAATATCCTTGTGATCACTAATGCTCATAATGGTTTTATCTGCAATCCCTTTATCTCTCATAATAGTTATAAATGTCCTTCGAGCCGTATGCGTTGAAATTCGTTGATAGAATTTTTTAACGAATAATTGTTGTTCTACACCTTTAGTTCTAGTGTATTCTACTTCATGAGTAAACCCAGCATTTTTAAGAATTTCCTTGATATAATCATTTTGTTTTTGATTTGAGATCAAAGGAAGTCCTCCGACTCCACAGAATTAAAACACAAAATCCGTTTTTTGCACTAAAACTTCTTTAACAAGGGGTTTTGTTATTTAGCTAAGATATAAACAGCATTAATTACGATATTTAGATATCGAATTTTTCGGAAAAGTATCGGAATTTTTTTTTGAATTATGGCTATTATAAACTATTTAGTTTTATTAGAATACTTTATAAATGCGCCCGTGTAATTTATTAATGGATATAAAAAAAACCACTAAAAGTGGTTTTTTTATATCTATCGTAATTTAAATACTAATCGAATTTAGAATCGTTAGCTAAAATCCTTATTGTATCAACAATTTGCCATACCCAAGAAATAAGTGGTGGTATAAATAATATAAATCCAGGAATTACTAATAACGTTTGCCAAAGTGCTTGCTTTTTTCTTCCTAAATACCAATTATGAAAACCAAACGGAAGCAATAGAACAGAAACTAACGCTAACACTATTGAGATGGTTTTTCTGTCTGCTGTAGCAGCAGGAGAAGTTAAAACAACTTTCTCTTCAACTTTACTTTGTGAGTAGTTGGAATTTGTTGTTTGATAAGAGCTTACCGGAAAACTAGCATAGGAAGTAATGGAAGCAAATGATAAAAATAGAATAGACAATAATAATTTAATTTTCATAAAGGTTAGTGTTATTTATATTAATTTGCGCTAATATATATCATTATTATGAAATTAGTAGTATTCGTTTTTCTTCTTTTTAATTCTATTTGTTCTATTAGTCAGCTTAAATACAGGGAATTATCTGGTGTTATAAAAATAAATGATACGCTATTTATACCTTACGAGCTTTATTTAAATAGATCAAATTCTACTGATATTAACGGGTACTCGATTACGGATAAGAATGGTGCACATGAAACAAAATCGGCAATAAAAGGATCGTATAACTCTATTAATAAGACTTTGAAATTCAACGAATTTGATATTTTATATACTAAATCTTCATTTAAAACTTTTGATTTTTGTTTTATTCATTTTGAAGGAAAAATAAAAGGATTTGAAAACTTAAAAGCATTGAATGGTAATTTCTATGGAAAGTATGAAAATGGAGTAAATTGTATTGATGGTAAATTAATTTTAATTAATAAATCCAAGATAGAATCACGGACAAAAAAATTAGAAAAGAAATTGAATAAATCAAAATACAATAAACTCAGAAAAAACATAAAACCAAAATTAGATTCTATTAAATTAGAGAATATAGTTGCAAATGAAAACCTTAACGTTTTTGTTAAATCTAAAACTTATACATTATCTATTTATGATTCTGGAAAAATAGATAACGATCGTATTAATCTTTTTATAGATAACGAATTGATATTAGAAAATTATTCAATAAAAAAAGAAAAAAAAGAAATTCCTTTAAATGTTAAAAAATCTAAAGTGAGTGTTAAGGTTGTAGCTTTAAATGTAGGTTCCTCTCCTCCAAATACTGTTAAAATTGAGATTATGGGGGAAAATCAATTTATAGAAACGCGAACTATGTTAAAAGAAAAAGAGTCTGCTTTATTAACATTAATTCCCAAAAAAAAGCCGGAGCATAAAAATTGACTTTTAAATTAAGTTGAGTATTTTACTCTGTAAATTTTTTAGTAACTATTAAATCGAGAAAAAGGTATGAATATTTTACATCCAGCGGAGTGTTTGCGAACGCAATAAGTAATAATGGAATTGTCGCGTTTATGAATTAAATCCAGTGTGTTTAGAATAATATTTTCTTATTAAGAGGCTTAGATAGTTTTATAATTGTTTGAGCCTCTTTTTTTTATAATATTTTCTTAAAAACATTTATTTTTATTTAGAATAATTAAAAATAATATTATATTTGAATTAATAATTAAAAGATATGAGTTTACTAGATCCTATATATAATAACGACTCTGGCACAGTTTATGCTATATGTAATAGCAGTACGTCTGTAGATTGTTATCAGAAATTACAAGTTCAGATTGGTGATATAGCTATTATAATGACTTTAAGAGAGTTAAAATCTTTTTTAAAGGTATTAAGACAGGCTAAGAAAAGTTGTAAGTGTAATAATTGTAAAGGCATTCAGGTTTTAAAATGCAATACACAGATAGCAGAAGTAAAATTTAAAGTAACTCAAACAATAATTAACGATTTAGAAGAGTTAATTATGGGGACGCTGTTTCATGAAGAATATGTAACAGTACTCAACACAAATAATATTAATAAAAAATAATAGTAATTTAAAATGAATTTTAGAGAATATTTAGAAAGGAAGGGCTTGAGTTATGACGATTTTGGAAAACCTAAGGATTTGGACGATTTAATAAATGAATATGCGATCCAATACCTAGCAATGTATTATGGAGTGTAAAAAACTTCAAAAAATAATCATATAAAAAAGCCCATCAAATTCTACTCAAATTTGATGGGCTTTTTTATATGATTTAATGCTTTAAAGCAACTTTTACTACTACTTTTAAAATCTTTTTGGGATGCCCTATTTTTATGCAAGGGGCATGAATATCTGTCTGAAAAAAAACAGCAAAATTACCAGTTGTAACTTTTATTTTTTGTCCAGTACCTTCAAAAAAAGTAACATCGTTATGGGGTAAATCCTCTAAAACGGCTTGATTGTTAAAAGAGGTAACTCCAATATATTCTTCGCCAGAAATTACATATTGGATGTCTACATATTTTTTATGAGATTCTAATCTACATTCAGACTCTGGTTTGCTATCGTAGCTTTGTAATATAGCAAAAACATCTTCTCCATTAATTAGGTGTTTACCTTCTTCCAATTTAGAGAAGTCGGTGTTTTTTATAAAATCTAAACCCAGAGTTAAATTAGGGTCGATGTTTTTATAAAGGACTACATTATCTAGGTGATCTAAAATCATAGGTTAACTATTATATATTTTAAACAGATACAACATCGAAGTCTATCCTAAAAGCTTATTTGTTTTATGTAAATTTAAGTTAGAAGTATGTATTGTTTTTATTAATTTTTTGTATCTCTAATGCTTTGTAATAGGAGTTTTTTTGCTCTAAGTAATTTTACTTTTACATTATTCATTGGTTCTTCTAGCTCCATGGCAATCTCCTTGTAGCTCATTTCTTGGAAGTAGCGTAGTTGAATAATTTCTTTATACCTAGGTTTTAGGTTTTTAATGTGTAATAAAAGTTCGGCTAAATTTTGTTTGGTAATTAATAGATCTTCTGGTGTAGGAGCTCCATCCATAACGGTGTTAGCCATTTGGTTTTCCTGTGCCTCGGTAGCGCTTTGTAATTTGTTTTTTTGCTTTCTAATTTCGTCTATATGGGTGTTTTTAGAAATAGCAAGCAACCAACTTTTAAAAGTGTATTGGGGGTTAAAGGTCTCTATCTTGTCAAAGGCTTTAGAAAAACTTTTAATAGTAATTTCTTCGGCTTCAAAATCGCTTCCTGTTCTTTGGAGCTGAAATTGATATACTGTATTCCAAAAATAATCTAAAAGATAACTAAAAGAGGTTTGTTGTCCCGATTTAGCACTTTCAATATGGTCTAGAAGTAATTTGTTGTTGAGTTCCAAAATGTTATTTTGAAGATAGGCTACGCATAAATATAGGGAATTGTATAAAGCAATAAAAGATTTCCATTATAGGAAATAATAAAACAGCTTTAGGGTCTCTTAATTTATAAGCAGTTGCAATTAGTGTAGATCCAGTAATAAGATAACGTATGGCTACAATTCCATATGTTAAGGGGCTGGGTATTGCTATAAGGCTAATTATTGCTGTTATAAAAAATAAGACCTGTGAGAC
Organism: uncultured Aquimarina sp.; assembly: GCA_937958735.1. Lineage (GTDB taxonomy): Bacteria > Bacteroidota > Bacteroidia > Flavobacteriales > Flavobacteriaceae > Aquimarina. The sequence continues at coordinate 5,042 of CALGNG010000064.1, forward strand.
CTCAAAAACATGAATACCTAGTTGAGTTGTTGAATTTAATTTTTTTATAATTTTAGACTGTTTTACTTTATAGTTAAACCACTCGGAAAAAGAATTTAAAGGGCTTTTTTCTATAGTAGTAGACTCTGTTGTAGTAATTACAGTATTTTTTGATGTTGCATTTTGTTTTAAAAACAAATCTTCGGCACCGTCGTGTATAGACATGTGGTTAGAAAAAGCGTTGTTTTCTAGAAATAGAGATTTATTGTAGGCAAAATTGGATTGCGAACCTGCATAAGGTTTGGTTATGGATCCAATACCTAAGTTTTTTAAGGTTCTAAATAATTCGATAAAACGACTAAATAGATTAAATAAACTGGTTGTTTTTTTAATGGCACAGTAGCCTACAACAATTTGCTTTTCGGTATTTAAAAGACTGGTACTTGCGGCAATCCAATCAGAATTTTTAATGGTAGCTTGCGGTGTAGTAAAAAGCAACTTTTCGTGAGTAGCTTTTTTGATTCCTAATGTTAAAGCGTATTTTCTGCTTCCCCAAAATGCTTCGTTGTTTTCTACATTAACAATGGCTACATTGGAATGTTCTTTTTGGTACTCTTCAAAAATATCGCGAGTATTATCGCTAGAGGCATTATTAATTAGGATTAACTCAAAATTTTGATGCGTTTGGTTTTTAAACTGCTTTAGAAAATCAGGAATTAGTACGGCTTCGTTTTTTGTATATATTAATACAGAAACGGGAGTTTGATAGTCGTTTTGTGGTACAACCGATTTGCTAAAACTAAATTTTGAGAAAATTAAATAATAGATACAGTTAACTACAGTAATAGACAATAGTCCGTACAAAAAAAGAGATAAAGTCATTTACAATTACTTGGCGTGTTGTACGTCGTTGCAATTTTGGTATTCTTCAGGTGTTTTTCCACATAAAGAGCAAGATTCTCCATCTTTATTTAAAAAAGGACTCTGACTAGCACATGTACCAGCAAATTTTCCATCTTTTTTTGCCCAAAGTTTAATTGCGATGCCTGCAACACCAAATCCTAAAAGAGCGATAGTAATTAAAACTAATTTCATAGTGGGTAAATTGTTATGCGAAATTACGAATTGTAATACTTTAAAACGATTTTTTTAAATCAATTTTTTGTTAAGTAATTACTCCGGAACCTATTAATTCGTTATCGATATACCAGGCCACAAATTGGCCTTCTTGTATAGAAAACTGTGATTGAGAAAAAATAATTTCTAACCCCTTATGGGTTAGTGTTAATTGGGCTTCTTCGAGCTCTTGACGGTAACGTATTCTAGCTTTTACATTTAAAGTTTGGTTTAATTTAAGGGCTAAATCTGGACGTACCCAGTGTATTTCGTCTGGGGCTACCAGTAGGCCTTTACGGCTTAGTCCAGGGTGTGTTTTACCTTGTCCTACGTAAATAGTGTTGGTTTCTACGTCGGTTTCTATAACAAATAGGGGTAATGGTGTGCCTCCAACAGCTAGGCCTTTACGCTGGCCTTTGGTGTAATAATGTGCTCCAATATGTTCTCCTACTTTTTTCCCGTCTGTAGGTGCATATACAAAATTATGTAAAGCATATTCGTTTTTGTTATCGTAAATAGGGTGGGAGGCATTAACCTCTATAATATCTCCTGTTTTACTTTTTAATTGTTGTTGTAAAAAGTCGGGTAACCTTACTTTACCGATAAAGCATAAACCTTGCGAATCTTTTTTGTCTGCGGTAATTAAATCTTGAGAAGCTGCAATTTCTCTAACTTTAGGTTTTAAAAGTTCTCCCACGGGAAATAAAGTCTTGGCTAATTGCTCTTGGGAAAGTTGGCATAAAAAATAAGATTGATCCTTGTTAGGGTCTACTCCGCCTAATAAGTGATGGATTTCTTTACCGTTTATAATAGAGGTTTCTTTTCTGCAATAATGTCCTGTAGCCACATAATCGGCTCCAAGATCTAGTGCAATTTTCATAAACACATCAAACTTAATTTCTCTATTACAAAGTACATCGGGATTAGGAGTGCGCCCTTTTTCGTATTCGGCAAACATATAATCTACAATACGTTCTTTGTATTGTTCGCTTAAGTCTACGGTCTGAAAAGGAATACCTAATTTTTCTGCAACCAGTAAGGCATCGTTGCTGTCTTCTAACCATGGACATTCGTCGGAAATAGTTACGGTATCGTCGTGCCAGTTTTTCATAAACAGACCAATAACCTCGTAACCTTGTTCTTTTAA
>CALGNG010000065.1 GCA_937958735.1 uncultured Aquimarina sp.
GGTAGCTTTAACTCTAATTCTTTTTTTAGCAACATAAGTGCTACATGGGGGGCTAATGCCCAAGTAAGACCGGTATTTTTAAGATTTATACCTTGTAATCTACGCAACAGAATTAGAAATAGTAATGCGACTAACGAAACTAGTAACATAGCACCATCTCTTGCTCCTGTATTAATGTTCGAAGGAGGTAGCCCAGAAAGAGAAGAAGGCTTTTATGGCGTTAGAGTAAACGGTATTACCCGAAGTGGCTTTCAAGCTCAAGTACCTAACACTATTATAGATTTTTGTGCAGACGATTATACTTGTACTAGCGGTACTAACAGTAATGGTATTACTATTTTTGAACCACCAATTTGTATAAGAGCTCGCGGTGCTAAAAGCATCTCTACTATAGAAAAAGTTAGCATAAGCCCTAACCCTGCTACCACTACAGTAAATGTAGCTGCTTTTGGAGAAAGCCATATTGATATTTATAATATTAGTAACCAAAAAGTATTAAGTCAAAACTTAACAGGAGAAAATCCAGAACTATTTTATACTAATAAAGTTCAAATCTCTCCGCTTGTACCAGGTATCTATTTTGTTAGAATAAATAGCCCTACAACAACAACATTCAAAAAATTAGTTATAAAATAACAATCACTATTTTCTAACAAAAGTAAGCCCTTAACAATATCTTATTGTTAAGGGCTTTTATTTATCCTACTATATTTTTCCAAACTTACCTACCTATAGACAAATAAGTTTAAAACTACACCTCTTTTAATATATTACAAGAAGTAGACATGCCTTAACATAACAAAATTTTAAGCCCGATACCTGTTATAGAGAGCCCTATCAAAAGAAATCTATAAACTTAGGCATCCTAGTATTTATAATAGCCTTAATTCTTATCAAGAAAAAACTAAAAAAATAAGCTCTTTTCTTTTTTTCAAAAACAAAACCCATAAAATTTTACGAAATATATAAAAATAAAATCTACGTATTAATACTTAGATATTTATACCTAGATTTAAACACTCAAAAAATCATCTCAAATGGAAAATAAAACAATTGAATTAGTACAAGAGTCTTTCAAAAAAGTAGTCCCTATAGCAGACAAAGCAGCCGAAATTTTTTACGGCAAGTTATTCGAAAAAGACCCTTCTTTAAAACCTCTATTTAAAGGAGACATCAAAGACCAAGGTAAAAAATTAATGAGCATGATTGGCACAGCCGTAAGTGGATTAAATAACTTAGATGCCTTAGTGCCTGTGGTACAAAATCTAGGAAAAGGACATGCTGGTTATGGGGTAGAAGACAAACATTACGACACCGTAGGAAGCGCCCTTTTAGAAACCTTAGAGGCTGGATTAGGAGAAGCTTTTACTGCAGAGGTAAAAGATGCCTGGACAGAAGTATACACACTTTTGGCTACCACAATGAAGGATGCCGCCAACTCTCTACCATTAGAAAAGGGACTTACCGAACGTAAAAAGCGTCTAGTCCAAAGTAGTTTTACCAAGGTAGCCCCTATTGCAGATACTGCAGCCGAAATTTTTTACAACAAATTATTCGAATTAGACCCTAGCTTAAAACCTTTATTTAAAGGAGATATTAAAGAACAAGGAGCCAAACTTATGTCTATGATAGGTACTGCTGTAAATGGACTAGATAATTTAGATGCCATAGTCCCTGCCGTACAAAACCTAGGGCGTAACCATGTAGATTATGGTGTAAAAGACGAGCATTATAACACTGTAGGTACTGCGCTAATATATACTCTAGAAAAAGGTTTAGGAGATAGTTTTACGGCAGACGTAAAAGATGCCTGGACAGAAGTATACACCTTACTAGCCACCGTAATGAAAGAGGCTGCCAACCAGGTAGAGTCAACTACCACTGCAAATAAACCTTGGTGGAAAATCTGGTAAAAGCACCCACTATATAATAAATTAAAAGATCGATTGCTTTATAAAAACAATCGATCTTTTAATTTAACACTGTTTTTTTTAGATTTATTTTATCAACTTAATTATTAATTATAAAGGCCTACCCTAGTAGACTACTCTTTTCATTTCAAAGAATACAGCTTACTTTAGTTTAATCTATTACAAGCATTAGTCTATAAAAAAACATCCCCATAGAAACTATACTATGGGGACAAAAAAATAATTAAAAAACACCAAACTAATTAATTACCTAATTCAATTTACCCACAAGAAGTATTCTTGAATCATCATCGTTAATTATAACATGATACTATAACTGTGCTATACTAGCTATTAGATAACAATCATCTAAGCAATATAAAAATTCCCGGGGGCGAAATTCGCATAAAAATAAAGACTTTATAAAAACGCACTTTTCTGCTCTATAAGCATATAGTTATAGGCTAGATTTCCTGTGGTATTATACTATAAGTCTAAAATTTGCTTCGGATTGCCTTACAGCACTTAGCTACAAATAAAGTCTTCTTTATTTGTAGCTAAAACAGATTTAGTTACGATTATTAATTTTTCTGGAATATTATCCAAGCAAAGGAATCTTTTTACCTTACAACCAGCAGCCTTTCCTAGTGCGTTAACAGAAGCAAATTTTATCCAATTTTTAAGGGGATACTTTGTTCCTAATAGATAATTTTCAATTTGATTCCTTTCGACAGACTTAATACTGGAAGCGTCCCTATTTTTTACATGAAACGCTTGCAAGTAACTAGTAAAGTATCCTAGTATCCCAAAAGCTAAGAGTACACTTTTCTTCATTTTTTTTAATCTTAGTTGTTATTTTTCGATTTTAATGGATTACCTGTTGAGCATAGTAATTCCATTAACACAAATGTACTATACAGATTAACTGATACTTATATTCTATGTTATAAAATATTGTTAAAAAAAACACTGTTTTCTACGAACAAAAAAGACAAAATAGAGTTAGGTCTAATTAGAGATATATTAATGCTTTTTACATAACCACCCCTATTATCTATTGTTCTAATATGGTTCTTATGGGTATTAGCATAACTTAATTTTAAAGCCAATCACCTTTATAAATTGTTAATTTTTTAACATTAAGACGATTCAATTTTAATTCTCTCTAACCAACTTCCAACGATAAAAAGCTAGAATACTAATTCCTAGTAGAACAGGAATAGCTATATATACTCCTGTAGGTACAGGAACAGGATCGCCTTTGGCGTAAGAATGTAATCCTGAAAGGTAATAGTTAACACCAAAAAAAGTCATTATTAAACTAGCTAAAGCAAACATGCTACAAATATTAAAGATTAAGAGGTGCTCTTTCTTAAAAATCATTTT
>CALGNG010000066.1 GCA_937958735.1 uncultured Aquimarina sp.
GAAAGGAGTTTATTTCGAAAACATCGTTGCCATCGTTGCCAATAATTAAAGATATATCATTTGATTTGGCAGCAGAAGAAGGTGAGTTTACACCGGGCTTTAGAGATGTAAAATTGATTATCGAAAACGATTTGCGAACAGTTAATTACTATAAAGTGTTAATTAAAAACGTGAAAGAAGATAGGTTTGAATTTGCTAGACCTTTTATTTTAAACACAGAAAACATTACCGCTTCTAGATTTCCTATAGTGGTTCAATACGTAGCTTTTATAGAAGGTAATAAGAAGAATTTATTAAAATTGGGAGAACGATTTCAACTGCAATTAGTAGGTATTACGAAAGCGCAGTTCGATTTTTGGAAATCTATAAGAGGAGATGAAACAACAGTTTTAGAAGACTCTTCTTTTAGTACCGAAGTTATTACTAATATAGACGGAGGTGCTTTTGGGTATTGGTCTGGAGAAAACGTAAAAACTATTGAATTTGTGGTGCAATAAAAAACCATCCCTATTGGGATGGTTTAAATAATTTCTTAATAGATAATGTTGTTAATTATATTCCAGTTGTTGGTACTTCTGGAGTATTTTCAATAACAATTTCATCCTCATCTTCAGAACCTAAATTAACATTTTTAAATAGATCTTCAAAAGCATCCAATACCGTTTCAAATTTACTTTCAGTATCATTAAAAGAATTGTCTACATAAGTATCAAAATCGCTAGAAGTACCGTCTGCAAATTTAAAACGAGCGTTTACAATATCTTCTGTTACAGTAACGCTTTCAAAAACTCCTTCGGATGTAGGAGTACTAGGTGTGAAAACAGGTTTTTCATACTTATCTTGATCTTTATAAAATTCCATTTTAGCAATTGATTTTCCATCTATGCTTAATTCTGAGTTTATATTAGAGTTTAATAAAGCAACTTCTTCGTCTACAGTAAGTTCTGATTTAGGAGTGAAGTTGTCGTTTTTTGCAGAAGTAAATAAAGTAGCATTTAAGAATTGTAAAGATAGGCTAGCGTTATTAACTACTTTTTCTATAGAAGTATCTTCCTTTTCTAATTCATTAAAATTACCATTAGTAATAAAATTGTAACCTAAGATAACAGTATCTCCAATTTTAAAATCAAAAGACTGTATTGCTTTAGTATTATTATCGTTAATAAAAGAAGTCGTAAAGTTAAATTCACCAATATTAAGTGTGCTGTTAAAGTTGTTAGGCTTAGTACTTCCTTCTTCTATAGAAGCGGTGTAATCTTGAGAAAAAACAGTAGTACCATTAATTTTTAAATTAGATACCGAACGGGTTGGAACTTCTGTGTTGTTTTTAGCTTTAGTGCTGTTAAATTCTGTAAAACTAAATACGGCATTTTTTCCATTATAAGCAATGTTATAAATGGCGTCTTTACTATCTGCAGTTTTTTCAAATTCATCATTAGCTGGGTTATAAGTATAAATACCTGTTATTTCCTCAAATTGGCTAGCTAAAGTTTCGTTGTCTTCTATAGTTTGGTTTTGTACCGATACTGCAGTAACAAGGTTAGTGCTTTTAAATGCAGCAACATTAGTTACAGAATTTATTGCGGTTAGTTCAAAGCTATTTAATTCTTTAGAAGAGCCACTATTGTTAGAGGTTAAGAATTCTGCTAATTCTATAATTTCGGCTAAAGCATTGTCTCCTTTAAACTCTTCAACTTTGTTTAAAAGGTTAATACTGTTGTTTTCTAATTCTTGCTTTCCTTCTTCGGTATTTAAAGTGCCTGTAATTTCAGGAACTACAGGTGCTATAGGTCCAGAAGAACCACCATCGTCATCGCTACTACAAGATGCTAAAATTAATAAGGACGAAAAGCCTAATAGTGATAGTGCTAATTTTTTCATAAGGTTAAGTTTTGTTTTTTGTTGCAAAGTGCAAATATATAAGAATTTACAAATTATCTTGTAAGTTTTAATATAAAATAACGCTACATATGTAGTTATCTATGATGTGTAGCTTTAGTTAAGAGTTTATATTTTGGTAATAATGGTCTATAGATTTTATTCAAAAATAACTACAGGACTAAAAAAAGTTATAAAATAAAAAAGGTTGTTTCATTACGTTATTTAGTAATGAAGCAATCCAATAATGCCTTCAATTAGCAGAAAATACTAATGACTTAATCAACAAAAATTTTAGTTGTAGTTTCTTTTGTAGGTATTTTAATTTTAATAAAATTTAAAACTAAAAAAGGGTTAATTATTGTAGTTTTTTAGGCCTAAAGGGGAGGGCAATTGTTTGGTTTGATTGTTTTTTTATTATCAGAGGGACTTTACTTTGCATAAAGGACAAAAGTAAAAGGCGACAGGGTTAGAGGAATTAAAATTTTGGTATTTAAACGCCTACCGTTTTTTTTAATATTATTAAGGACTAAATTAATGGGATTTATTAAAAATGTAACAATAAGGACAAGGGTTTTAGGTGAAAATAAGGAGATAAAAAAAAGCTTGGAAACATAAATGTAACCAAGCTTTTAAAAAAAATAATAATTTGGAAATAAAATTAATATTACTATCCATTTTTTATTGAATGTACTAGTGTTATATCTAAATAGTTATAGGATTGTATGGATCCATATAATTTTAAATACCCTTATTTATTAGGGTAAGATACTTTTAGACTAGTACTTACGAATAGTATAGTAGATGAAACAATATATCTATCTACCCTTAATATAATTATTTATTTCTAGGTAACCCAATTTGTGTACCTATTGCACTTTGTCTAGGTTGTGTAATTACTGGACAATTAATAATTGCACCTGTAGCAGTTAACAAGCTAGATAAAGAGTTTGCAAGAGGGCTTTGGTTGGCATTTCCTCTAAAAGGAATTAAAGTTCCGTTAGCTAATAATCTATTAACCTGCGCAAAACTTCTTAGGATAGGACGTCTTCTTTCTGGAACTGTAAACTCTGTAATATGCGCATCCCACATTGGAGCATATCTTTGGTCACGTGGATCGATAGGAAATGTGTTGGTTGGGTCTTGGGACTGTCTATTACTTAAAGAAGCAGTATTTAATCCTTGTACACCAAATCCATCCGTATCGGTTGTTCTTCCATTAGCTGTTGGGCTAAAAGGTAACATAGATCCTCCAGGGAATAATCCAAATGTTGGTAAATTAGCCAATTTTGGAGCAAAAACACCTAATTCTATTGTTGCAGGTCCAGGAGCAGAAGTATCTGTTACAATGTGGAAGTAGTAAGGTCTTCCACCTTGCCATCCGTCCAAAAGTTGCATAACAACAGAAGCTTGGTCAATAGCTAAATTTGGGTTATTCAAATCATCTTCTTGCGCAGGGCCATTTCCATCAGGATGTGGAATTCTATCATGTATACCTGTTCTGTTTGCTACCATTTGTGCATTAATTACTACACCACTAGGTAATACAACATAAGAAGACCATTCTGGGCTAGCTAAAGCTCCAGGGTTTGCTTCTGCAGGAGGGAAACCAAGTAACAATCCGTCTGCACCTCCAGGAGTAAGAGATCTTTTTGGAGAAAAATCTACAGAACCTTCAAAAACAAGTCGTCCACCTTTGGTCAAAGTAGCATTTTGTTCTCCACCAGAACCTACAGATTCTGCCATTCTAGGAGCAAAAATAACTCCTAATTTCTTAGCCATTTTTTTGTCAGAAGCTTCAGTAATTACATAAAAAGCTCTTCTACGGCTTCCATTAGGTAAAGTTTCGAAACCTTTAAACATAGGGAATCTAGCAGTAGGACCAGCAGGGACTA
>CALGNG010000067.1 GCA_937958735.1 uncultured Aquimarina sp.
ATACCGTCACGTGCTTCAATATCAAATTTTATACTTTTTGCCATGGTTTTTTAGCTTTTAGCCTTCAGCAGTTAACTGTAAGCTATATTTTTTAATTAATTTTTATAGTAAAAATGAAAAAAGCTAACAGCAAATAACTGATAGCTAATAGCTATTATAAAATAGCTAAAATGTCGTCCTCACGCATTATTAAATAGTCTCCACCTTCTACCTTCAATTCTGTACCAGAGTACTTCCCATAAAGAACTGTATCCCCTACATTTACCGTCATTTCGTGATCTTTTTTACCATTCCCAACAGCTACTACTTTTCCTTTTTGAGGCTTTTCTTTTGCAGTGTCTGGTATGTATAGTCCAGAAGCAGTCTTGGTTTCGGCCGCTACTGGCTCTATAAGCACGCGATCGGCTAATGGTTTAATTGATACTCCCATGTTGATTATATTATTTTAATTAAATTAATTTCGATATGTTTTCTTTTTCAGAAATTATGCCATTTCAATTTTGCTGACATTTTTAAAGCAAAAATGCCGACTTGTCAGTTACAAATCGGCATTTTATATTTTATAAGATTAAAAAAAATTACTCTGCAGAGTTGTCTTCTTCTAATAATTCTGGAATTACTTCCTCTGTTCCTTCTCCTTCTCCTTCTCCTACTTTAGAATCTTGTACACCTCTACCGTCCATTATAGAAACATTAGAAAGCAATATTAAAGCCAAAAGTAATGTAGCCAAAGCCCAAGTACTTTTATCTAAAAAATCTGTAGTTTTTTGCACACCACCCATTTGTTGTGTACCCCCTCCAAATGAAGAAGATAACCCTCCTCCTTTAGGGTTTTGAACCATTATTACTAGTACTAGTAATAATGCTACTACTACGATTAATGCTAAAAATATAGAAAATGTACTCATAATTTTATTTATTATTATCCTGCAATTTTTTAATTGCCCGAATTTGGTCTGCAAATAAACCACTTTTTTCGGGATTTTTCAAACTTAAAATTTTATATGCCTGAATTGCTTTTTTATAATTCCCTTGGGCTATATATACTTTAGCTAAAGTCTCCGTCATTAAATCCTCTGCTGGAACTTGATTATGAATAGCTAGATTAGTAATTTGTGTTGATTTTTTTACTGGTTTTATCTTAGGATTGTTCTTTAAAAAATTTTCTATTAAAGAACTTTCTATTAGTTTTTTTCTTTTAGGTTTTTCTTCTTCTCTAACTATGGGCTCTAAAGCCGATAACTTTAACCACTCTGCAAAGGAATGGGTTTCTTCTTTAGAAAAATCCAACGGAGCTTGTGGTATTATTTCTAACGCTTCTTCCTCTTCTTTATTTTCTTGCGCTATTACCGATTCGAATAACGAGGCTTCGTTAATATGAATTACTTCTTCCGAAACCACCTCTACGTCCAATTCCACACCTACCTTCTCTAATTCTTTCTCTTCCAAAACTTCTACCTCTGTAACCGCAGGCTCTTTAGCTTCTGTTTTTTTAGAACTAATAAAGTCAAATAAAACCTCTCTATCTGTAGTATACGCCGCTGTTTCTTTTAATCTGCTATTGTACACAAAACTACCACCATCTTTTAATGCCTTTAACTGCAATGCTCTTGGACATTGAAAATAAGGGTAATTACCTATAGCAGACTGAAGCTCTGAAACATCCGAGGCTTGAACTAAACTTGGGTTTTTTAATAAATAAATTAATTGCCTCACCTCCATTACCAACGCGCTAATGTTTCGTTTACCATATCTTGGGTAAGACGTTCTATAATAATCTCATGAGCTTCTTCCTCTACCGCACCAGACAGTTGTGCAGCCCCAGGGAAATCAAAGAAAAAGGAGAAGGTACGCTCTAAATCGTTCTTTTCGTTTGTGGTATCGATATAGCGCATTCTTACCGCTACAGTTAATCGGTTTTCTGCCGCGGTTTGGTCTGCAGTAGCCGTATTGGGAGAGACAAAATAATTAATAATTTCTCCTTCGTATACAATATCTCCTTTATTAGTGGTTAGACTTAAATTGGTTTGATTTAATATAAAGTCTTGCAATGTTGTCGTCAACTGCCTATCAAAAGAAGGGATTACAATGGCTGCTTCGTTGACAAACGGTCGTACTTCAAAAGTTTTCACATCCGAACTTAGAGAAATCCCACTAAACGAATAGATCCCACAGCCCAAAAAACTAAGCAATACTCCGACAGAAAATAAGACGTAAAAAAACTTTTTCATTATAAATCGTATTGTTTTATTTTTCGATACAAAGTACGCTCGCTAATTCCTAATTCTTCTGCTGCAAGCTTTCGCTTTCCTTTGTGGCGCTCTAAAGATTTTTTTATTAGCTCTAATTCTTTATCCTGTAAAGATAAGGTTTCTTCCTCCTCTACTTCTTCTGCAAAATGGTATTTATCTTCCTCTACATTTTGCACTACTGGAGCTTCTATTTGTAGGTATTCCGATTTAGATTCGGCATAGGGTTCTTCTGGGTATTTAGTAACTTCTTCGCTCTCGTTATCTACAGAAGTATTCCCGTAAATTTTATTTATCAAACTTTCGTTATCTTTTTGCACCTCTTTAGCGTCTCCATTTTTCATTAACTCTAAAGTTAATTTCTTAAGATCACTCAAGTCACTTTTCATATCAAAAAGAACTTTATACAAAATTTCTCGTTCGTTTTTAAAATCACTATCTGGGCTTTTATCGGAAACTACTGCTGGCAAATTAGAACCTAAATTGGGTAAATAATTACGCAATGTTAAAGTGGTTACACTTCTGTTTTGTTCTAAAACAGAAATCTGCTCTGCTACGTTTCGCAATTGTCTTATATTTCCGTTCCAATGGTATTTTTCTAGCAAAAACACTGCGTCATCCTCCAACCTAATAGTGGGCATTTTGTATTTTGTAGCAAAATCCGAGGCAAATTTCCTGAAAAGTAAATGAATATCTCCTTTACGCTCTCTTAGCGGAGGCAATCCAATTTCTATAGTACTAAGCCTATAGTATAAATCTTCTCTAAATTTTCCTTTTTTAATAGCTTCGAACATATTTACGTTTGTAGCAGCCACAATACGCACATCTGTTTTTTGTACTTTAGAAGATCCTACTTTTATAAATTCTTTATTTTCTAAAACTCTAAGCAGCCTTACTTGGGTCGTTAATGGAAGTTCTCCTACTTCGTCCAAAAAAACAGTACCACCATTGGCTTCCTCAAAATACCCATTACGGGTAGTTGTTGCACCTGTAAAGGCTCCTTTTTCGTGACCAAAGAGTTCACTATCTATAGTACCCTCTGGGATAGCACCACAGTTAACAGCTATTAACTTCCCGTGCTTGCGATGCGATAATGAGTGTACAATTTTAGGCATACTCTCCTTGCCCACTCCACTTTCTCCTACAATCAAGACCGAAATATCTGTAGGCGCTACTTGAATTGCTTTTTCTATAGAGCGATTCAACTTAGGGTCGTTACCAATAATCCCAAAACGTTGCTTTGTCGCTTGTATTGATTCCATAAAATAATTCGTCGTTAAAGAATACTAATTATTATCTGAATACCCCACAGCAACACCAATCATGGTTGCACTGGTACAACTCTCTATTTTCACCATTACAAAATCCCCTACTTTATACTGCTCTTTAGGAAAAACTGCTACGGCATTTTGGGTTGCTCGTCCACTCCATTGCTCTTGCGAACGTTTCGATTCTTTTTCGATTAAAATCTCTACCGTTTGCCCCACAAATGTTTCTAAACGCTCTCCACTATGCTTTTGTTGTAAATCTATAATTTCCGATAATCGTCGTTTTTTATCTGCCGCAGATACGTCATCTTCCATTTTACGGGCAGCCGTTGTTCCTGGTCGTTCCGAGTACGCAAACATAAAACCATACTCATATTTCACAAATTCCATCATACTAAGTGTGTCTTGATGGTCTTGCTCTGTTTCGGTAGGAAAACCTACTATAATATCTTGCGAAATAGCACATTCTGGAATGCGCTTCTTAATATTCGCAATCAAATCCATATACTCTTCTCTAGAGTGTTGGCGATTCATTTCTTTAAGAATCCGATTACTTCCACTTTGTATTGGTAAGTGAATATATTTACAAATATTGCGATGTTTAGCCATTACATCTATTACATCCATAGTCATATCCTGTGGATTAGAAGTTGTAAATCGCAATCTTAATTTTGGGTACTTTACGGCTACCATATCCAATAGCTTCGAAAAATTTGTCGAAGTTGCTTTTTGCAATTCACTGGCTTTTTCGAAATCTTTTTTAAGACCGCCTCCATACCACAAATAACTATCTACATTTTGTCCCAGCAAAGTAATCTCTTTAAAATTCTTAGCTACTAAATCGTCTACTTCTTCTATTATACTTTGCGGATCTCTACTACGCTCTCTACCACGAGTAAAAGGCACTACACAAAAAGTACACATATTATCGCAACCACGTGTAATGGTAACAAATGCCGAAACACCATTACTTTGTAATCTTACTGGAGATACATCTGCGTAGGTTTCGTCTCTAGACAAAATTACATTTACAGCATCCCTACCTGCATCTACTTCTTTTATTAGGTTAGGTAAATCTTTATAAGCATCTGGCCCTACAACCAAGTCTACAATTTTTTCTTCTTCAAGAAATTTATCTTTTAACCTTTCTGCCATACAGCCTAACACTCCCACTTTCATGTTCTTATTATGACTTTGTTTTACAGCATTATATTTCTCCAAACGCTTACGCACCGTTTGCTCTGCTTTATCTCTAATAGAACACGTATTTACCAACACCAAATCTGCTTCCTCTAATTTATTGGTGGTGTTAAAACCTTCAGAAGCCATAATAGAAGCAACTACTTCGCTATCGCTAAAATTCATTTGGCAACCGTAACTTTCTATAAAAAGTTTACGTGTATTTTTCTTATCATTTTTAACAACCAAGGCTTCCCCTTGCTTATTTTCGTCAATTATTTTCTCCATAAAACAACTACAACATTTAGAGTGCAAAGGTAAATCAAAATAACGAAGTGCCAAAGTGTCAGACACTCCATTACTTTTCTTATTTAAAAACACAAAACACGACTTATTTTACTTTATTAAATTTGAGGTAAATCTACTTACCAAACCATATAATTTCTTTTCTTTGAACTCTAATTTTTCTAGAAAGTGATTAAACGCAATACCCCTATATTTATTTACTTCTTTTTTCTTACAACTATTACAAGTTTTGCACAAAAAGAAAAAAAAACCCACAAACATCTAATTGCCGCGACTTACGAAAATGATGTATTTATACTAGAAGATCGGTACTACTCTTTTGGAAACCTTATCGATTACAGAAGGGTCTTAGAATCTGATTTTATATTCAAAAACACCAAAGAAGACCAACTGCAACTAAATTTTACCTTAGGGCAAAAAGGTTTTACTCCAGACGAGTTTGAACAATCTGACGTTAGCTTATACGACTACCCTTATGCCGGATGGCTATTTTTAGATAGCGAAATTACCAAATCCAATCAAAAAAGAATTTTTGCTATAGGTATTGAGGCTGGACTTACCGGACCTGCTTCTTTTGCAGATGTAATCCAAGAATTGATACACGAAGTATTTAATTTTGAAAACCAACCTACTTGGGTAGCTCAAATTCCCACCGCACTTTTAGCTGATTTTAAAAGTCGTTATTCTTTTGAGTTTTCTTCAAAAAAAGAACATTCTTTTTTAACAATAATTAGTAGCGGAGCCGTAGGACTAAAAGACGTTTTTCTAGAGGAGGAGGCACTGTTTTCTTTTGGAAAAAGAAACCCTATAAATAAGACAACGTTATTTAACAACATCCCCAACTCTAAAAGAGAATTCTATGGTTACATTGGGGCTGGCTACAGGTATGTTGCCTATAACCATTTTATAGAAGGCGCTATTTTTAATAATAATGCACCTTTTACTTTAGGAATAAAAAATCATTTATTTAAATTAAGAGTTGGCACTAGTTTCCAGATAGGTTCTCAAATTATAAAGCTAGAACACTACTACAATACAGCAGAAAACAACCTATCCAAATCGCATCAATATACGTCTATAAGTATCGAGCGATTTTTTTAAAAAAACACATTATTCACATCTTCTGCACATAAATTATTAAAATCTATATATTTTTGTAGCTGTAAAAATAATAATTCATGGCTAAGAACTTAGTAATTGTGGAGTCCCCTGCAAAGGCAAAAACAATAGAAAAATTTCTAGGAAAAGACTACGAGGTACACTCTAGTTTTGGACATATTGCAGATTTACCCTCCAAAGAGCTTGGCGTAAATGTAGAGGGCGATTTCTTACCAAAGTATGTAGTCTCTAGCGACAAGAAAGATATCGTTAAGAAACTAAAAAATCTAGCAAAGAAAGCAGAAACTGTTTGGTTGGCTAGTGATGAGGATCGCGAGGGTGAAGCTATTGCATGGCACCTATCCGAATCTTTAGAACTAAAAAAAGACAACACTAAACGTATTGTTTTTCACGAAATTACAAAGCCTGCTATACTAAAGGCTATAGATAACCCTAGAGAAATTGATTACAATCTAGTAAACGCACAACAAGCACGTCGTGTACTTGATAGATTAGTAGGATATGAATTATCTCCTGTATTATGGAGAAAAGTGAAAGGTGGATTATCTGCTGGACGCGTACAATCTGTTTCGGTAAGATTAATTGTAGAACGAGAACGAGAAGCACTTGGCTTTAAAGCCACTGCTTCTTACCGAATAGATGCCGAATTTAGCGCTAAAGGAAAACGTTTTAAAGCCAAATTACCTAAAAACTTTAGCAGCAAAGAGGAAGCTTTAGCTTTTGTAGAAAAAAATATTGGCGCTAATTTTAAAGTAGCCAATTTAACTACCAAACCCGCTAAAAAATCTCCTGCAGCTCCGTTTACAACTTCCACCCTACAGCAAGAAGCAGCTCGTAAATTATACTTCTCGGTTTCCAAAACCATGAATATGGCTCAACGCTTATACGAAGCAGGACATATTACTTACATGAGAACCGATAGCGTAAACCTATCCACACTGGCTCAAAAAGGTGCTACCGAAGAAATTATAACTGCTTACGGAAAAGAATACAGTAAAACACGACAATACAAAGGAAAAGCTAAAGGCGCACAAGAAGCCCACGAAGCTATTAGACCTACCAATTTTGCCAACCATACTGTAGACGCAGAACACGACCAACAACGCCTATACGAACTTATTTGGAAACGTGCTATTGCCTCGCAAATGAGTGATGCCCAATTAGAACGCACCAACGTACGCATCGATGCAGACAAACATTCCGAAGTTTTTACTGCTAATGGGGAAATGATAAAATTCGAAGGATTCCTAAAGGTTTACTTAGAAGGAAATGATGACGAAGACGAAGAACAAGACGGCATCCTTCCCGCCATGAAAACTAATGACATCCTTAACAATGGATACATTAAAGCTACAGAACGATTTACTAGACCACCTAGCCGATACACAGAAGCATCCTTAGTAAAAAAATTAGAAGAGCTAGGCATAGGTAGACCCTCCACTTATGCCCCAACAATTTCTACTATACAAAACAGAAAATATATTATAAAAGGAGAGCACGAAGGGGAGTTAAGGGCTTACTCCCAAATACTCCTAAAAGACTCTAAAATTAAAGAAGTACAATTAGAAGAAAAAATAGGAAGCAACAAAGGAAAATTAACCCCTACCGATGTTGGAATGGTAGTTAACGACTTTTTAGTAGCCCATTTTTCTACCATATTAGACTACAATTTTACCGCCAAAGTAGAAGAGAACTTTGATGAGATTGCTGCTGGAAACGAAGAATGGACTCACATGATGAAGTCTTTCTACAACGACTTCCACCCCATAGTAGAAGATGTAGCTCTTAACGCAGAAAGAGAAGTTGGAGAACGCATACTAGGTAAAGACCCAGAATCTGGAAAACCCGTTAGTGTACGCCTAGGGAAATTTGGCCCTATGGTACAAATTGGATCTGTAGAAGACGAAGAAAAACCACGCTTTGCCAGCCTAAGTCCTGGACAAACATTAAGCAGCCTAACCTTTGAAGAGGCCATGGATTTATTTAAACTTCCTAAAGATTTAGGAATGTATAAAGACGAATCTGTTATTGTTTCCAATGGACGTTTTGGCCCATACATCAAATACGGTACAAAATATGTCTCCCTAGACAAAGGAGAGGATCCTATGAGTGTAGACATGACCCGCGCAGAAGTACTTATAGATGCTAAAGAAAAAGCAGACGCTCCTATTTACGAGCATGATGGCCTTCCCGTACAAAAAGGAGTAGGTCGCTTTGGCCCTTACCTTAAGTGGAATAGTATCTTTATTAATGTAAATAAAAAATACGATTTCGACAATCTTTCCGACGAGGATATTGTTACTCTTATAGAAGAAAAGAAACAAAAAGAAATAGACAAAGTACTACACAACTGGGACGAAGAAGGCATCCGTGTAGAAAAAGCACGCTGGGGACGCAGTAACATTATAAAAGGAAAAGTAAAAATAGAATTACCAAAAACAGTAGATGCCACTAAGTTAACCTTAAAAGAAGTACAGGCTATTATCGAAAAAAATGCCCCTAAGAAAAAAGCTCCTGCAAAAAAGAAAACTACAACTCGCAAAAAAACGACGAAAAAGTAATCAATGCTGGACTTTTTACACCCTATATCTAACGACCTAATCGAGTATGTCGATACGCTACCCAACCATTGTATTGGCCAGAAGCTACAATTACATACCAGTGAGTATTTCCCTACATTTAAAGAAGGAAACATTGTAGTTTTCACAGTAAAGGAATACAGAAATTCTAAAACCCCTTCCCCATTAGCTAATTACGATGCTATACGTAAGCAATTTTACCAATTAGCCGAAGGGGACTGGAAGATAGGACTAATAGACCTTGGACACATAGAACCTGGCGCTACTTTTGAAGATACTTTTTTTGCTGTAAAAACAGTAATTCAAAAAATACACGAAGCCAAATGCATCCCAGTAATCATTGGAGGAAGTCAAGACATTACCTATGCCAATTATAAAGCTTACCACCCAGATAACGGAATGGTTAATCTAGTAAACATAGATTCTTGTTTTGATTTAGGAAATGTGGACTTACCCATAGACAATAAGTCGTATGTTGGAAAAATAGTAATAGAAGAGCCCTACAACCTATTTAACTATTCCAATATAGGCTACCAAAGTTATTATGTAGCTCCAGAAGAACTCGATTTAATAGATCGAATGTATTTTGATCTATACCGCTTAGGCGAAATATCCAACGATATTACTTTAGCAGAACCTATAATTAGAGATGCCGACATTGTAAGTATAGACCTAAATTCTTTAGAGTCTGTATTTTATGGAGACAATCCAAATGGGTTTTCTGGAAAAGAATTATGTACCTTAGCTAGATATGCAGGAATAAGCGACAAAACAACCAGTTTTGGTATTTACGAATATACCGATACCATGAGCTCTAAGTCCACCACACAGCTAATAGCACAGCTAATATGGTACTTTATAGAAGGAATAAGTTGCCGTTGGGGAGAAATAGGAGAATTAACTAAGATGGATGTTACACACTACCAAGTTCCTGTAGATGAGCAAGTTATGTCTTTTTACAAAAGCAATATCACTGGTCGTTGGTGGATGGAAATATCATCTTCTGAAAATTTAGATAATATTTTAACATCTAATACGTTATTACCTTGCACTTATAAAGATTATGAAAATGCTTGTAATCAAAATATCCCCGAAAGGTGGTTTAATGCGAAAATGAAGTATGAAATGTGATTTATCGAACAAATAGATAATTTAACCGTAAAAAAATTGTTTTTTTAAAAATTAATAGATAGGTTTACTACCTTGAAATCTAATTAGATCTTAACCTACAAGAAAAGTTATGAAGAAAGTATTGATGATAGCAGCTGCCCTTGCTGCACTAATTAATTGTACTCCTTCCAAGAATGGACAATTAACAGGTGTAAAAGGAAAAGCTTGGCATCCTGAAAAACCTTATGGAATGACATTAGTGCCTGGTGGTGCTTTTATTATGGGTAAGACCGACGATGACAAAGCTGGACTAAAAAATGCCCCAACTAAAACCGTTACCGTTCGCTCATTTTACATGGATGAAACAGAAATTACAAATTCTGAATACCGTCAATTTACAAAATGGGTAAAAGATTCCATCACTTTATTTGAATTAGCCAAACTAGCTGACGAAGTGGGCCAAACTTCTGACAACGAAGAAGGAATAGGTCAATTCTCTTTCAAAACATCTAACGAGGAAGAACTTACTCCATATCAAAAATACATCCAAGATAACTACGAAGGTCTTGGTGAAACTGGTTATGAAGGAAGAGCTCTAAACTGGAACAATACTCCTAACGAATTAAGCACCGAAGAATACGACGAATACATTGCAGAAGTAATGGATTCTTTATATATCAGAGCCGAAGATTCTTATAATGGGGTACGCATGTTTAAAACCGAAAAATTAAAATACGACTATAAAAGTTACGATATAGAAGCAATGGCACGTTCTAAGAGTCGTAATGCAAAAGAATTCTTACGTCAAGAACCTGTAACTGTATATCCAGATACTACCGCTTGGATTCGCGATTTTAATTACTCGTACAACGAACCAATGCACGACCAATACTTTTACCATACTGCTTATGACGAATATCCAGTAGTAGGAGTAA
>CALGNG010000068.1 GCA_937958735.1 uncultured Aquimarina sp.
ATTAATAGACCATGTTATTTTGTATCTGGATTACGGTACAGATTTGGAAAGAAATACCTACTCTCCTATTTATGAGCGTATGGCTCTACAATCTACAATAAATACAATCTTAAAAAAATGTAAACTATTGGTTTACTGTAAAAGTATAGGTCTTTTAGATACCCCTAAGCAATTAGCTAGTAATTTTTTAGGAATTATAAAAAATAAAGAAAAAAATATTTCCCAATCTTCTATAAAATTGAATTTAAAAGATAGAGTATTTAAAAATCGAATAATGAACTTCGAAAAATTAATGACAAAATATTATTTTGATAAGCAACGTCTTACTCTTTTATTAGATGCTAAAAAAACGGATTCTGAATTTTTACAATATTTGAATCGTAATAATTTTGAATATATCGATTTTAATAAAGCATTTAAACTTTCTAATTCTCCTACTACTTTAATTTATGATAAGCATTGGAATAATAATGGAAGGGAAATTATAGCATCTCTTATTGCTAAAGAAGTTAAAACGAAATTGAAATAGTTATTTTAGGCTTTACTTCTATACAAAGGAAAAAAATCGCTATTGGAATCTTCTGCAGCGTATTTTGTACACAAACTATCGTAAATTTCTTGATTTGCTATATATTTCCAGACTTTAAAATCTTTAAAGTCTTTAGAAAAAGAGGCTTTAAAATTAAATAAAGAATCTTCGGAACTTCCTAAACCTCCTCCTAAGTTAAAAAACTTATAGCCATCTTTAGTACCTGCAATACGCATTTCGTCGATTAATAAACGAATTGGGGTAAGATGCAAATAATCATTTTTAGTTCCAGATATGTGGTATTGGATAATATCGTTAGTTTTTACCATCATAGCTGCCGATATAGTTTCTCCTGTCTCTTTTAATACTACTAAAAGCACATCGGTTTTAAAGGCTGTACTGGCTACAAAGTTTTTAAAATATTGTTTATCAAAATAATAGGATTTTTTAGCATTAACTCTATCCATATTTTCATAATATAAACTTCTAAAGCTTTCCATATCTTCGGGAGAGTTCCCTATTCTAACATCGCATAGCTTACGGGTTTTATTTATATATCGTTTGGTAGTTTTAGAAAAAACAGTTCTTTGCTCATCTAGGCTCTTACACAAATCTATATTTACTACTTTACTTAACCTTTTTATTTCTCCTAAATCTTCAATTATTTTTTCTTGATTAGATATAAATGGATTTAATCTTGAAAAAATAGCGACAATGTTATGCTCTATAAAATAATTTACAAGGTGTTTTTTTAATTTTAAAGAATCAAAATCTTTATTAATTTTAGTGGTAATTGGCCCACTATAACCATATACAGAGGTTAGATCGTAGTATTCTGTATTATATATCCTTCTTAACAAAAAAGGCAAAGCTACTATAGTATTGTTTTCTTGATATTTTACCAAAATGGGAATTTCTCCATTTAATTTTGATATTTGATGATAATCAAAAGTGTGGTAAAAATCGTATTGCTCTACTGCATCCAATACTTCTTGCCAACTATCTTTATCTTTAATTACTTCAAATGCAGAAATTGACATATAATTTTAATCTTTGATATTTGCTTTTCTATAATAGGGGAAAAAATCGTTATTTATTGCTTCTTCTTCAATTTCCTTATATTGATTATTTCTCTCTAAACATAATTGATTGTAAACCTTTTTATTGATAATTTTCCTGCCTGTGTAAAAAATAGCTTCTTCTTCTTTGGGAAAAAAAGCTTTTTTACTTTTATGCAAACCATCACCATTTACTATTCCTCCTCCCAAAATGTAGAACTTCATGTTATTTTTAATAGCCCATTTAATAATCTCTACACGTAAAAAATCATTAGGTCTATAACTAAAATAATCAGACTCTGTTCCTCCTAAAAAAGCAAATATAGAATTGTTATTTTTAATTATTAGCTCTACCGATGCTGGAGTGCCTTCAAAATAGGTTATAGCTATACCAAAACTATTTGGCATAGAGCTTATTAAAGATGAAAAATATTTTTTAGGAAAAAAATATAAACTATTCGCATTATTCCTATTCATAGTATTAGTGTACACTTTTGTAAAGGCATCCAATACTTCATTGGTAATTTCTTCTTTTTGATAAAGCTTAAAACTTAAATTTGATTTTTCTGCTTTTCTGTAATTATTCCTTACTTTAGGAAGAAAGGATGTCCATTGCTCTTCAAAATTACCTAATAATCTCCCTTTTATATTTAATAAAGAATTTATAAGTATTCCAGAATAATTTAATTGATTTTGATTTAAACTAAATCGAACAAATTCAGAAATTACATTATTGTCTTTATACCACAGGTCTAACTTATTCCAAAAAATTTCCAATTCTAAATCTGCTACTTCACTTGTAAAGAGTGGACCGTTATATCCGTATGGGCTAATACTATCGTAATAAGGATATTCTTTATTATCTAAAATTACTTTTCTAATAAGAATAGGCATTAAAACACAAGCAACTCCTTCTTTTTCTAGTATAATGTATTTTAGTTTGTCTTGATCCTTTAAAAAATATTTGATATGTTCAATCCCATAATAAATTGATGCATCCCTATATTTTTGAAGTAAATCTGTATACTTCTTTTCCTGATGCTCATCTTCAATTTTATATACCTGTAATTTGTAGTTTTCTTTCAATAGTAAGGCTTTTAAATTATTTAATCACGAAAACGATTTCTTTAATTATTTTTTAGATGTTCATCTAATATTTGATTAAAATACTAATAATTAATGTATTTAAAAACGAAAAAGTTAGATTTACTACATATTTAACTCTAAAGGGGTATCATATAAAAGATTATTAGTTAGTTTTTTTATGTCTTCCGAGGCGTCTGTCTTAATAATTCTTCCTGGATTACCAACTACTGTAGAGAAGTCTGGTATATCTTTTAAAATTACTGCACCAGCTCCAACAGTACACCATTTACCTACTTTTATAGTTTGTATTATTACTGCACCAGCACCTATATGTGATCCCTCTCCTATTTCTACTTGCCCACAAAGTGTAGCCTTAGGTGAAATGTGCACAAAATCTCCAATAACACAATCATGATCTATACTTGCAGCGGTATTTATAATTACATGATCACCTACTACTGCATTAGGTTGGATTATAGCCCCAGCAAATACTACAGTACCTTTACCAATCTTAACACTCTTAGCTATATATGATGTTTTATGAAATACTTTTCCATAATCGCAAGCTAAAGAATTAGCTACTTTAGCCCTACTTGTATTTTTTCCAATACCAATAATTACTGGTTCGCCAGAGTTAGAAAATTTATTAGAGTTGTTTTCTTTACTTGTAATTACTCCCTCTAATGCTTTAAATTTTATTTTAGGCTTATCTTCGAAAGCACAAACTACTTGCCTTCCATTTTCTTCTAAAACTTCACTAATTACTTTGGAATGACCACCAGCCCCATAAATTCTAATTTTTTTTGATTCAATGTTTGATTTCATTTTTAATTGAGTTTTGAGTATTGAATGTGTTGGTTTTATGAATATTACATCTTTAAATTTTAATACTAGATTTATAATTTTACTTGAAATACGACATATAATCATCTGTATTACAAAATAATAGACAAGCTACATCTTATTAATTTCCTTTCCAAACTTCCATTGTTAGATTTTCATTAGTATTAACACCTTCTTTTACAAAAACCTTTTTTAAAGTTAAAAACAAAATCTTTATATCTAATAAAAATCTAAGATTTTCTACATACCATATATCATATTCGAATTTTTGAGGCCACGAAATAGCATTACGCCCTTTTACTTGAGCCCAACCTGTTATCCCCGGTCTTACATGGTGTCTTTTTTGTTGTTCTAAGTTATATAAGGCTAAATACTCCATTAAGAGTGGTCTTGGCCCTACTAAAGCCATTTCACCTTTGAAAACATTAATTAGTTGCAAAATTTCGTCCAAAGAATACTTTCTTATAAATGTTCCTACTTTTGTTACTCTGGAAAGGCTATGTAAATCTTCTTCTTTTTGAGACTTAGCATCCTTCATAGTCTTAAATTTTATTATTTTAAAAGTGATTCCATCTTTTCCAGGTCTGGGTTGTAAAAAAAATGGCTTTCCTTTATTTACAAAAAAAAGTATACAGCTAATACTTATAATAATGGGAGATAGTAATAACAACCCAATACACGATAGTATAAAGTCGAAAAAACGTTTAAGGTAGTTTGAATACATCTATAAATTGGGATTTCTAAAGTAATCTTCTTAAAATAATAACTCTTTTATTTATTAAAAAATAAGACTATAATTCGGTTTGAATAATACGAACTAAATCGCCAACACTATTCATATTCATTAAATCCATTAATTTGAATTTTATATTCAGTGTGGTTTCTAATTCGTTAATAATCATCATATGTGTTACCGATTCCCATCCATCTACATCTTGTGCTGTTGTGGTGTCTGTTAATTCAAAATTATTGTGTTCTAAAACACTAATTAATGCTGTTTCTATTTTTTTAAGGATGTCTTGTTTCTCCATGGTTACTATTAGTTTAATTTAAAATATGTTTTTAATATTTTTCGATCTATTTTACCGTTCATATTATGCGGAAATTCTTTTATAAATTGAATATGAGAAGGAATCATGTAGTTAGGCATTTTGGATTGCATATACATTATCATTTCTCTAGTATCAAACACATCACCTTCTATTGCTAAAGCCAATTCTGCATTTTCTAGATTATTAATAATATCCAAAGCTACAATATTTACTCTATTTGTTACAGTCTTAGCATGGTGTTCTATCTCTGCTAACTCTACTCTAAAACCTCTAATTTTTACTTGAAAATCGGCCCTACCTACATACATAAAATCGCCATCTGTATCTTTAAAACATAAGTCTCCTGTTTTATAAAAACGTTGTTCTTTACTTCCTACATTTTTATAAAAAAAGCTTTTTTGATTACGGGCAGTATCTTTCCAGTAACCAGGAGTTACTTGCTCTCCTGCTAAACATAACTCCCCTGTTACACCTATGTTTACTTCTTCATTATTTTGATTTACTACTAGATACGAAGTCCCTTTTTGTGGTGTACCTATAGATATTACTCCATTATGCGCTTTGATATCTTTACGGCTATCGTAGGGATAAAATCCAC
>CALGNG010000069.1 GCA_937958735.1 uncultured Aquimarina sp.
ATGAAAGATCCAATAACGACTTATTTTAAGTCAAATATAGAAAGAAAAGCGGTGCAAGAGCAAGCCACTTTATCCCGTTATTCTGTGAAAAATTCCAACGATTTGGTTTTAGAAACCCTTTCGGGAAGGGCTTTTATAGATAAAGGAATATCGCAATGGAAGTTCTCTCTATCTACACCTTCTTTACTAAATATAGAAGAAGATATTAATATTAATAATCAAGAAAGAATTATAATAGATGCAGAATGGCATTCTGCTAAAGAAGCCGATAGAAAAGGGATAAAGAGGAATGCTTCTAAAGATGCTAATATTTTTGAAGGGATGGGAGTCTTGTTAATTTCAGAAAAATTTAAAATCCCAATAGTTTTAGCTAACAAAGAAAATTTAAAATTTTATGGATTAGAATTAATAGAAGACGGAGGTAGCTTTCCTGTGGTATCTTTTAACGCAGATACTATTTTAATGGAATACGACTATAAAGATAATTATAAACAAGATTTTTTAACACAAGAAAATGGAGGAGGAGGTTTTTATGTAGAAAAACACCATTTTCCGCATATACATATACCACTTTCATCCTTATCTAAGGGACATATAATTATAGGAAAAAAGCTAGCGGAGCATCAATATAGTTTTACGGCCTTTGAAATACCTTATGGATATGCTTTATATACACCTCCTGGGACAATACATGGAGACGGTACTTTGGTAGGGAGGTACGCCATAAGTGTCGCAGATTCCAAAGCTACAGCCGATACGGTACTTTTTTTTGATAAAAACAAGTTAGTTAAAATAAACGATATAGTATAGGTGTAAATATGGAAATTGATTTTAAATTAAAAGAATTACCTCTTGTAAAAAACAAGCTAGAAACTTTAGATTTTTTATTTGGAAATGCTATTACAATGTCCATGTGGATTGCCGATATGGAGTTTGAAATAGCCCAACCCATTCAACAAGCATTAATAGATAGGGTTTCTAATTCTGGATTTGGGTACGAATACAAGCCAGACTCTTTTTTTGAAGCACAAAAAGAATGGTATAAAGAAAAAAATAGAATTCAATTAAATAAAAATCAAATTGTTTACAGCCCTAGTATAAAAACGACTATCGCTATTTTAATAGAAAATTTTACAGGCGAAAACGAAGGTGTTATTGTACAGCCTCCTGTTTATATGGAATTTGGAGATGCCATAGAAAGTAGGAATCGTAGTCTAGTAAACAATGCGTTGGAATTAGTAGATAATCGCTATTATATTAACTTTAAAGATTTAGAAGAAAAAGCAAAATTAGCCCAGAATAAGGTGTTAATTATTTGTAATCCTCAAAACCCAATAGGCAGGGTATGGACTAAGGGAGAACTAAAAGAAATAGTTCGTATTTGTAAACAAAATAACTTGCTATTAATTTCAGACGAGATCCATAAGGACGTTATTTTGTTTGATCATCAATTTACTTCGGCTTTGCAGTTTATTAAAGATTATAATAGAATAGTGGTATGTACCTCGGAATCTAAAACTTTTAACCTTTGTAGTATTGCAGATTCTATGGCAATTATTCCAGAGCAGACTATTAGAAATTCTATAACAGATACGTTAAAAAAATACAATCTTGTTGCTAATAATGCTCTTACCAGAGTAGCTTTAGAGGCAGCATATAAGGGAGGACATATTTGGTTAGCAGAAGTATTAAAAACGGTAGAAGAAAATGTAGAAATTATTAAAAAAGCCATAGAAAATTCTAAAATAGAATTGATAGTACCTGAAGGGACCTATCAGGTTTGGTTAAATTTTGAGAAGGTTTATAAGAATACAGAAGAAATGTTTAACGAGATTACAAAAAAATCTGGAGTAGCCTTAAATGCAGGACATTGGTATGGTAGTAAAGGAGCTATGTTTATGAGGATGAATATTGCTACCTCTAACGAAAAAGTAGCTAAAGCTATAACAAGAATAGTAGAAGCAACAGAGGAGGCTTCTTAAGTTTTTTTAAGTAATAATTAAAAAAAGTTGGTAATAAAAAAGGGATGGATTTTTTAAAATCCACCCCTTTTTTTAATTGGTGTAATCGTTACAGAAGTAACTATAATTTTTTAGCGTTTTTTACTTTTTGTTTGGTTAAAGCAACTTCTAAAACCTCGCTCATTTCGTTAACATAATGGAAGGTAACTCCTTTAAGGTAGTCCGCTTTAATTTCTTCGATGTCTTTACGGTTGGCTTCGCATAAAATAATCTCTTTAATTTTTGCGCGCTTAGCAGCTAATATTTTTTCTTTAATCCCTCCAACAGGAAGTACTTTTCCACGAAGTGTAATTTCTCCAGTCATGGCCAAATTTTTCTTTACTTTACGTTGGGTTAATAAAGATATTAAAGAGGTTAGCATGGTAATACCAGCACTAGGACCATCTTTAGGAGTAGCACCCTCTGGTACATGGATGTGGATATTGTAGGAGCTAAAAACATCTGTTTTAATACCAAATTCGTCAGAATTTGCTTTAATGTATTCCAAGGCTATTGTAGCCGATTCTTTCATTACTTTACCTAGGTTTCCAGTAATACTTAAGGTTCCTTTACCTTTAGAAAGTATAGATTCTATAAATAAAATATCGCCACCTACCTGCGTCCAAGCTAAACCAGTTACTACCCCAGCTACTTCGTTATTCTCGTATTGGTCTCTATTTAATCTTGCAGGGCCTAAAATATCGGTAATATCTTCTGGGGCAATAGTACTATTGTACTCTTCTTCCATAGCAATACTTTTAGCAGCATAACGCACTACTTTTACTATTTGCTTTTCTAAACCACGCACACCAGACTCTCTTGTATAACCTTCTACCACACGTTCTAAAATAGGTTTACCTACTTTAAGTTGTGTAGCTTTTACACCATGCTCTTTTAATTGTTTGGGTAATAAATGCTTTTTTCCTATTTCTACTTTTTCTTCAATAGTATAGCCCGATACATTAATAATCTCCATACGGTCTCTTAGAGCCGGTTGGATGCTTCCTAAATTATTAGCGGTAGCAATAAACATAATTTTAGAAAGGTCAAAGCCTAGTTCTAAGAAGTTGTCATGAAATTCGCTATTTTGTTCTGGATCCAAAACTTCTAGCAATGCAGAGGAAGGATCTCCTTGATGACCAGAAACTAATTTATCTATTTCGTCTAAAACAAACACAGGGTTACTTGTTCCTGCTTTTTTAAGACTTTGGAGAATTCTACCAGGCATTGCTCCAATATATGTTTTGCGGTGTCCTCTAATTTCGGCTTCGTCACGTAATCCACCTAATGCCACTCTAACATACTCTCTGCCTAAAGCCTCTGCAATAGACTTTCCTAAAGAGGTCTTACCCACTCCAGGAGGACCATATAGGCAAAGTATAGGAGATTTCATGTCATTACGCAGTTTTAAAACTGCTAAATATTCTATAATACGTTTTTTAACATCCTCTAAACCATAGTGATGTTTGTCTAAAACTTTCTGCGCTCGGTTTAAATCAAAGTTATCTTGACTAAACACACTCCAAGGCAATTCTAAAAATAATTCTAAGTAATTACGTTGGATAGAATATTCTGCCACCTGTGGATTCATACGTTGCATTTTGCTTAATTCTTTAGCAAAATGATCTTTAACGTCTTTAGTCCATTTTTTCTTTTTTGCAAGTAGTCGCATTTCTTCGATTTCATCATCGTGGGAAACACCACCTAATTCTTCTTGGATAGTTTTAATTTGTTGGTGTAAAAAGTACTCACGCTGTTGTTTATTCATGTCGTGTTGTACTTTGTTTTGAATATCGTTTTTCAGTTCCAGTTTCTGGTACTCCATATTCATATACTTCAAAGTCGCTAAAGCACGTTCTTGAAGATCGTCGATCTCTAACAACTCCTGCTTCTCGGTAAGACTAAGATTCATATTAGAAGAAACAAAGTTGACTAAGAACGAGCTGCTTTCTATATTTTTTATAGCAAAAGAGGCTTCTGTAGGAATATTTGGGCTCTCTTTAATAATCTGTAAGGATAAGTCCTTAATAGATTCTATAATTGTTTTGAACTCTTCGTTGTCTTGGTCTGGTTTAGTTTCTAAAGTGTCCGAAACGGAAGCCATCATAAAAGGTTCTTCTGCAATAATTTCATTTATTGCAAAGCGTTTTTTCCCTTGTATAATTACAGTAGTATTTCCATCGGGCATTTTTAATACCTTTAAAATACGTGCAACAACACCAGTAGTGTTAATATCGTTTGGACCAGGATCTTCTACGTTTTCGTCTTTTTGAGAAACAACACCAATAATTTTATCTCCTTTGCTAGCGGCATTAATAAGTTTAATAGACTTATCTCTACCTGCAGTTATAGGAATTACAACTCCTGGGAATAAAACCGTATTTCTTAACGGTAAAATAGGTAAAGATGAAGGTAATTCTTCGTTAAGAATTTCTTCTTCGTCTTCTGGAGTCATTAAAGGAATTAATTCTGCGTCTTCATTTATATCTTGAAATGACAAACTGTCCAGATTAAGTAATTTTGATTTGGCCATATATATACATTTGCCATTGTGACATACAATAAGAAGTCATAGGCTTTGATTTTTAAACTAAAAGTTAGTAGTCTAATGGTTTATTAAAGGACTACAAAGATAAGATGTCTTATCAACTTAATCAAAGTCAATTCTTGTGCCATAAAATAGTTTAGAAGGAAAAGGATATCTAATATTATAGTAATGCCTTAAAATTCGATTATCAAATTAATAGAAAAACTGTATTTTTGTGCCCCAGACAAAACAACTGTATGAGAGATTTATTTGAAAAGATATATGCCGATAAAGGACCATTAGGAAAATGGGCAGATAAAGCAGAGGGATATTTTGTGTTTCCTAAGCTAGAAGGGCCAATTTCTAATAGAATGAAGTTTCAAGGCAAAGAAGTAATTACATGGAGTATTAATGATTACCTAGGTTTAGCAAATCGTCCAGAGGTAAGGAAAGTAGATGCAGAGGCCGCTTTGGAATATGGTTCTGCTTATCC
>CALGNG010000070.1 GCA_937958735.1 uncultured Aquimarina sp.
TTTTCTTTAGTCTTACTATCATTATTATAAATAATAATATCTTCCTTCAATTTAAACATTTTTTGTCGCACATAGGCAATAGTATGGCCATTAGCATCGGTAGCACTAAAATCGTTAGCTAAAGAATTTATATTGAATACAAAATTAATTGGGAATTTAAAATTGTTCATAGTAAGAGTTAGTTTTTATAAATGTAAATATTAAAGTTGAAACTAATATTAAAATACCAAGTATATTATTAAATAATAAAAATAAGGTTTTAAAAATATTTAGACATTAAGTATTTAATAATTTGATTTTTAGTTATTTAGTGTTTGTTTTGTGGTTAATTTATAGTACCTAAATACATTAGGATTTATTTAGATATTTATTGTAGAATAGGAGCTATGGACCGTTCTTATTCTATAGAGAGATAAAACATTCTTATTTGATATTTTTATGGGTGAATTTTGAGTAATTAAACTTATTTTTATGATAATAATAAAGCATAATTAATGTGTTTTATGTTAAATATAGAATTTTTAAAAATCACTATTGTAATTTTATTTATGCGTATACTTTTAGTAGGAGAATATAGTAGACTTCATAATTCCCTTAAAGAGGGGTTACAATCGTTAGGGCATGAAGTATACATACTGGCAGGAGGAGATGGATTTAAAAAATATCCAGTAGATATTAATATAAATCATTCCTATAATACATGGTTTTTAAGAAAATTTAAGGCCATGATATTTAGGTTTACCAAAATAGACCTTAGTGGTATAGAGGTATATAGGAAAGCAGTAAAAGGCTTGGACCAACTCCCAGATTTTGATATTGTGCAATTAATTAATGAGACTACTATAAAAAGCACCGCTAAACTGGAAGTTAAATTCTTAGATAAAGTTTTAAAAAAGACAAAAAAACTATTTATGCTTTCTTGTGGCGTGGATTATGTTTGTATGAAATACATGATGGAAGAAGTACCAAGATATAGTCTAATGTCTGCATACATCCAAAACAAATCTTTATATAATACCTATCGTTTTCAATTACAATATTTAGAAAAGCCTTTTGTAGCATTGCATCATTATATTTTAGAAAATTGTAAGGGTGTTATTACCTCCGATTTCGATTATCATTTACCTTATTTAAAATACAATTCAGATAAATATTTAGGACTAATACCTAATCCAATAAATGTCGATAAGATAAAATATAAGCCTATAGAAATTTCTGGAAAAATTAAAATATTTCATGGAATTAATACGAGCGGAGTACACAAAAAAGGAAACAAATATTTTACAGAAGCATTAAAACTAATAAGCGAAAAGTACGCATCTAAGATAGAAGTGCAGGTTACAGAGGATCTTCCTTATAATCAATATATTAATATATATAATAATTGTCATATCTTATTAGATCAAGTATATGGTTATGATCAGGGCTATAATGCATTAGAAGCAATGGCAAAAGGGAAAGTCGTATTTTCTGGAGGAGAAAAGGAATGGGAAAAATATTATAATGTTGAGGAAGACGAAGTTTTGATAAATGTAATTCCCGATGCCCAGCAAATTTTTAAAAAATTAGAAAAACTAATATTAAACCCAAGTTTAATATATGATATTTCTAAAAATGCTAGAAATTTTATAGAAAAAGAACATAACTATATAAAATCGGCAGAAAAATATCTTTTAAAATGGAATAATGCATAATAGATTAGCTGTTTTTTTGTTTTTATAGAATATATTTATGCAATATATTAATAATTATGTATTTATTGAATCTTTAGATAAGTAGTTGTAAATTTGGTTGAAATCTGCTTTTTAGAAGTATAGCTAATATAACATTTTACATAGTAAAATGTTATTTAGTATAATCGCAATTTTTACAGTTTAGATTTTAAAGAATTAGTTTTAGTAATTTTAAACTACACGGTTTTTTGGAAGATAAAATTTAATATTTGAAATGTTTAAATTTATAGATTATGAATTATTAAACATTTTTTAGAAAAGAAAACATAAATGTTAAAACAACAATTTAATTTAAAATTATCTCAGAAATTATCCCCACAACAAATCCAGTTGATGAAGCTAATTCAATTGCCTACACAAGCATTTGAACAAAGATTAAAGCAAGAAATAGAAGAGAACCCAGCCTTAGATACAGGTAAAGAAGAAAATAATGATGTAGAGGACGAATTTTCTAATCAAGAAGAGGAATATAAAGGAGAAGAGGTAGATTTTAATATAGATGATTATTTGAGTGATGATGAAATCCCTAACTATCGATTACAAGCAAATAATTACAGTTCGGACGATGAAGAAAAAAGCATGCCTTATGCTGCAGGAACAACCTTTAACCAACATTTAAAGGCACAATTAAACACCTACCGTTTAGACGAAACAGATTATCAAACAGCCTTATTTTTAATAGGTAGTATAGACGAGAGTGGCTATATAAGAAGACCTATAGAAGATATTGCAGACGATTTGGCCTTTACACAAAATGTATACACAGATGCAGCTAATGTAGAAAAAGTTCTAAAGTTAGTTCATCAATTGGATCCAGCAGGAGTAGGAGCTAGAAATTTACAAGAATGTTTATCTATACAATTACATCGCAAAACGCAAACTTTATCTGTGGTAAGGGCTTCTAAGATAATAGACGAAGCTTTTGATTTGTTTATAAAAAAGCATTATAAAAAATTAATATCAAAGCTAGGAGTAACAGAAGAAGAATTAAAAGAGGCTATTGAGAATATAGAGCATTTAAATCCTAAGCCAGGCGGAAGTTTTACTGGGAATAATAGAATGATAGAACATGTAGTCCCCGATTTTGCAATACGAATAGCAGAAGGGGAGTTGGAGCTTAGTTTAAACGGTAGAAATGCTCCCGAACTTCATGTTTCTGGAGCTTATAACGAAATGCTTAAAGGCTATAAAGACACGAAAAAGAAAACCAAAACACAAAAAGATGCTGTCTTGTTTATAAAACAGAAACTAGATGCTGCAAAATGGTTTAT
>CALGNG010000071.1 GCA_937958735.1 uncultured Aquimarina sp.
CTTAGAGTACCGTCTTCATTTAACAAAAAATCTATACGTACATCTCCTACTACAACAGACTGGGTTACTCCTCCAATAGGAATACCTACTTTACCGTTTATAAGAATACGTTTGCTAATTTGCGTAGAAACTGACACACCAAATTCGTCCGAAATTCGATTATCTAAATTTCCTCGATCGCCTTGGTTGTAATTAAAACCAATATTAAATTTATCTTCTTCGTCAGAAAAAATATTACTAATTAGATCTGAAGCTGTTTCTACTAAATTTTCTGTAATAATACTGTTTCCTACTAGAGCATCACTATAAAATTGTCCTTGGGTAATTAGAGAAAAGGCTTGTCGTTCTCTGGTAGTCTTGTCGGATAGCACAAAATCCAATTCGCTTTTTATAATGGAACTTGTTCCTGGATATTCTATAGTAAAATCCAGTTCGGGCTTCAGTAATTGTCCTTTTAAAGAAGTTATAACCTCTACTGGGATTTTCCTATTTTGGGTAGAGTTGTCTAAAATTATAGAAGGGTTAGCATTGGTTTTATATACTGCCGATAGATCTAGCGTGGCATTAATAGGACTTCCATCCCAACTAATATTTCCTGTACGTACATCAAACCTTTTGGAAACAATACCACCATATTTAAAATCGTAGGTTCCTTTATAGGCCACAAAATCCCCCCACATGTTAAACTTCCCGTTGGTATTAATTTCAATTAACAAAGTTCCTGCTCCATAACCTTTTAAAGTACTTCCGGATTCTTGATCTATTACTACTTCAACTTCGGCATATTTATTTAGATCCAAGTCAAACTGAAGTTCTAAACCTTTTACTTCTTCGAAGTATACTTTTTCTCCTTTATTAATAGACTCTTTTTCTTCTGGTGTAATAAAATGTATAAAAGAGTTATCTCCAATTGTTTCGGTATCACTAATAGGAATTTTAAATTTAGTCCCTTGAGCACTAGCCGCATCTACCGTTATTTTTAGTTGATCTGTAGGCCCTACAATATTAGCTTTACCATTAATAAAAGCAGTACCATAATATAATTCATTATCGTTTTCTGTAGTATTTAATACCAATAGCCTTTTGCTATCTATATCTAAATCTAAATTCCATTTTTTAAAGTTGGTATGACTAATTACACCATTTATGTTTCCTTTTGTATTGTATTTAGAATCTCGTATTGGTGTGTTATTAAAACGAAATTCATTTTTAGAAAGCGTTACTGCTGAACCTTCATTAATTTTTAAATCTACATTTAGATAAGGAATTAAAAGCCCTGCTTTATTCAATATTAATTCTCCATCTATATTAGGGCTAGAATAATCTCCTTTTACTTTTACTCTTCCGTTTACAAAACCTCTTAGATCACTTAAAACAATACCCCCTAAATCACTAAATGGTTTTAAGTCAAAATCTTTAAAAATAACATCAAAGTCCACTTGTGGTTTATTGGAATTGGTTACAATATCACCTCCAACTTCTATACTATTTAATCCTTCTCTTTCTATATAAGAATATATGGTATACTTGGTTAAGTCTTTGTTTCCTTTAGCATTCATTTTTAAATTCCCTATTAAAAGACTATTAATAGTAAAGTTGGAAATGCTTAGGTTACTTGTGGGTAAATAGGCTTTGTCTTTTTGGACAAAGTTAAGATCCCCATTAACCACTCCTGTATAATCTAAATTAGGGATGGACTTGCTTATCTTTTTTAAATCTACATTATTAAAGCGTAGTGTTACATTTTTATAGGTCGAATCTTTTAAAACACCATTAAGGGCAATGCGTTCGTTATTATGGTTTATTTGTATAGAATCGATAAACACATCTTTAAAATTATTATCAAACTCTATTTTATGATGTTTATCGTTGTCTTGATTTATGTACCACGTATTACCATTTAGTTTAGCTGTGGATTTTTCTATTCCTATTATAGAATTATTAAACTTGTTAATAGTATGGTATAATTTTAAATTAAAATCGTCCTTATAGCCTTCCCCACCTTTAAAGGTCGAAGTACTATATAAAGTATCGTTCCTATTTATATTTGCCAAAACAAATTCCGATAACGAGTATTTTTCTGTTTTTAATTTATCTATGCTTAATAACGTATTATTAGGGCTAGAGTTATCTATTTTTAAGTTAATATTTTCGAATCTATTTTTTTTATAAGATATATGGGGAGATTTAAAATCTAAATTAAATTTTGCGCCATTATTGGCTACGCTTCCTTTAATATTGGTATTAGCACCTACTTTTATATCTGGAAAAAAAACATCTACAATTTTGTTATAAATTTTTAAATCAAAATTTAAAAATTCGTTTTCGGTAACCACTACTGCTTCGTAATTTTTATATAAGCTAGCTAAAGAATTCTGAAATAAATCCTTTATGTTTTTTACTTTAAAAACCCCAGACACCTCTCCTTCTATAATTTCTGGACTATTAAACTTTACTACACGTTGCATGTCCTCTAAAAATACCGAACTCATCTGGAAATCTTTAAAATTATATACTTCGTTTTGGTTTGTATAAGTAGTATTTTGAAACTGGATACCCCCATAGGTATTATCTAAATTAGTCCCTTTAAATTTTGCCGTAACAATACCTTTAAATATCGATATACTATCTCTTGTAAATAAATTTAATTTTTGAAAGTCTATATTATATACCGCCGCTTTAAAATTATAATCATTTTCTGTTTCGTTTAGATTAATTACTCCATCAAAGTTTAAATCAAAATTAGGGTCTTTAGAAATTACATTCCCATCAAAAATGGGATATTTTAATTTTCCTGTAAGCGCAATATCTGTGTAGGTATATCCATTATAATACACATTATCTATTTTACCACTTAGGTAAGTATTTAAGTCCTTCAATTTAAAACCATATCCATCTATATCTAGGTTAAATGTAGCAAGCCCCATTTTTTTATTCTCGAAAAGAGCTCCTAAATTAAAGCCTTCTACAGCAATATTACCGTCGTAGTTTACTTGATCTTTAGATAATAAATTATCCAACAAAATTTGGGTACTTGCATTTCCTAAAGCGCTAAAAACACCTCCTTTAAAATCTACTTTAGAAGGGGTGGCTGTTACTTTTCCTATAGCTGTAATGGTTTCAAATTTATCCAACTTTTCTGGCAAATAAATCCCTACCACATTGGGTAATAATCCACTTAAATCTTTACGTGTAAAGCTTAAGTTACTAAGGTAGCCAGAAACTTTAAAGTCTTCAATTTTATTTTGAGACATCGAGTTTTGCAATCTTAAATTCCCCCTTATTATCGATTTTTGTAGCCCACTCATTTTTAAGTTAATTAACTTAAAATCGTTTAATACACCTTTAAACCCAGTAGTAATTTTAAAGAATCTATATTTACCAAATTCTTTATAAAAAAGCCTAACGTCCGAAGTAGCTAATACACTTTTATTTATATTGGCATTAAGAACTACTTTATTAGAAAAATCGGACATATCGCCCTCTTTATATAACATTGAAAAATCTCCTTTTAAAACAGATTTATTACGAGTTTTTAAATTAATTTCTTTAATAGAAATATTTCCTGTTTCGTAATGAAATTGATTAGCAAAATCTATAATATCTATATGGCTATTATATAGTCCAGAACAAGAATTAACATGAAAATCTACCTTGTCCCCTATCATTTTAAAATCGCGGGCTTCAATTTTAATATTTTTTAGATCTACTATTGATCCTTCTTTTTTTATTTTTTTATTAATATATAAATAATTACTATTGGTAACGGACACATCTCCTATGCTTAGCACAAAGGGCTTTTTCGTTTCTTTTTTTACTTTAGGAGTAAATTTAGCTAAGAATGTGTGGAAATTATCCAATTCTGTATCGGGATAGGCCTGCATTTTCACAAAAACGCCATCTAGGATCGCATTTCTTAACGCAGCGTTGCCTTTATAGATCTCTTTAAAACTAATTATAGAAGTAGAAAGTCTATCGGCTAAAATTAAAGTATCGGCCTTAGAGTCTTTTATAAAAACCTTTTTAGCATTTACATTACCCGCATAATCCAAGCCTATTTTTTCTATAGAAATATCGGTATCGTACTTATTATTAACATAATGGGTCGCCTTTTGTGCCAGCCAAGTTTGTACTGGTGGGATAGAAAGTATTAACACTGCTACAACAAAAAGCAACAATAATGCAGCAAATACTTTAAAGATGATATTGACTATTTTTTTGATCAGAATATGTCTTAACTTTGTTTCACAATATTAACAATTTCTATGCCTTTAAACACCTAATGGAGTTAGAAAATATCTACATCCTTGCAATTGAATCCAGTTGCGACGATACCGCCTGTGCTGTACTACACAATAACGTAGTCCTATCTAATGTTGTTGCAACACAAAAAATACACGAAGAATATGGTGGTGTGGTGCCCGAGTTGGCTTCTAGAGCACACCAGCAAAACATTGTACCTGTAGTGGATAGGGCTTTAAAAAAAGCTAATGTTACTAAAGAACAATTAAGTGCTATTGCCTTTACTGCTGGCCCTGGACTTATGGGATCTTTACTTGTAGGGGTATCTTTTGCAAAGTCCTTATCTTTAGCTTTAAACATCCCTTTAATAGATGTAAACCATATGCGGGGGCATTTATTAGCACACTTTATAAAAGATGGAGAGACTCCTAGCCCCCAATTCCCTTTTTTAGGGATAACTATTAGTGGGGGACATACCCAAATTGTAAAAGTTATTAGCCATTTTAATATGGAGGTTATTGGGGAAACTATAGACGATGCTATTGGAGAGGCTTTTGACAAGAGTGCTAAAACACTTGGACTACCTTATCCTGGGGGTCCGTTAATAGATAAGTATGCCCAACTAGGAAACCCTAAAGCTTTTCCTTTTACCAAGCCTAGAGTAGATGGATTAAATTTTAGTTTTAGTGGTTTTAAAACCGCAGTTTTATATCTAGTACAAAGGCAAACAAAACTAAACCCTAATTTTGTAGCAGAAAACAGAAACGATTTGTGTGCGTCGATACAGCATACTTTGGTAGCCATAATTTTAGATAAACTTAAAAAAGCGGTAGCCCAAACAGGAATACAGACTATTGCTGTAGGTGGTGGTGTTTCTGCTAACTCTGGCATTAGAGAAATGCTAAAAAGTACCGAAAAGCGTTTTGGATGGACAGTACACATCCCTAATTTTGAGTATACTACCGATAATGCTGGCATGATTGGTATTACTGGCTATTATAAATACCTTAACAAGGATTTTTCCGAATTAAACATCTCCGCAACTTCCCGCGCAAAAATTTAAACTATGCAATTATTTTTTAACGATACACTAGGAGAGGATTCTTCTATTATAAAATTTAGCCGAGAAGAAAGCAAACATATTATTAGGGTATTGCGTAAAAAAACAGGAAACACCTTATACATAACTAACGGTAAGGGCTATTTGTTTACTGCCGAAATTACATTGGATTTAGCGGCTAAATGTGAAGCAAAAATAGTAGATCGCACTTACCAGGAAGCTCCAAAAAACCATATCCATATTGCTATTGCTCCTACTAAAATGAATGAGCGTTATGAGTGGTTTTTGGAAAAGGCTACCGAAATAGGAGTACAAGAGATTACTCCTATTATCTGTGATCATAGCGAAAGAAAAATAGTGAAATTAGAACGTTTTGCTAAGATTATCCAAAGTGCTTGTAAACAATCCTTACAGTACCATTTACCAATATTAAACGAGCCTATAACCTTAAAAGATTTTATTACTACCCATAATAACGATAATCTATTAATTGCCCATTGCGAAGCAACGCAAAAGCAATCTTTAAAAGACGTATTACAACACATTTCTACTAGTGGTTTTACCATATTAATAGGCCCCGAAGGTGATTTCTCTAATCAAGAGATCGAATTGGCTAAAGCTAAAAATTATACTCCTATTACTTTAGGAGAAACAAGATTACGTACCG
The DNA here is from genome assembly GCA_937958735.1 of uncultured Aquimarina sp. Taxonomy (GTDB): domain Bacteria; phylum Bacteroidota; class Bacteroidia; order Flavobacteriales; family Flavobacteriaceae; genus Aquimarina. The sequence goes on from CALGNG010000071.1 coordinate 5,970, forward strand.
AAACTGCTGGCATCGTAGCTGTGCATTCTATTGTGTTTAATAACAAAAATTAAACTTAAGGGATAATTATCTCTAGGAAATAAAAAGGACTGCCAATTTATTATTGGCAGTCCTTTTTTATTGAAAAAATTTTAAAACTATTGTTGTCCCCCACTAGGTCTGTTACCTGATCTACTACAAATATTATTGCTATTATTAGTACCATATAATTGACGCATTGCGTTTTGATCTCCGTTAGATAACAATGGCCTTCTACCAGTTGGTCCATCGGTATTCCCTCCATTCATTAAAGATAATCTATCACTTGCTGGAGTTCCCTCTATACGTAGACTTCTATCATTTTCATTAGTGTGCGCTAAACCTGCTATGTGTCCTAACTCATGTACTATTACTCCTACCCAATTTCGTTGTGGAAGCGCTCCACTTCTAAATCCTCCTGCTTGACGAGCTGCTCCACTTACATAATCTCTACTTAATTCTAAAAAATTAACATTCCTATTAAGTATCCCATTTTGATTAGGCACACGAGCTCGCCCTCTAATATCCTCCCTTAGAGATCCTCTTATAGTAATATCTATATCCGAATTATTATTTACCAATACAAAACGTAAAAAACTACCGTTTACATTATTCAAAACCCTTATAGCTTGCGGTATTGCGGCGTTAATCCTTACAGCATTGTCTAAAGCCGTTAATGGCCTATCTGAAGCTCCATTGGGAGATTCATTATTTCTAATAATTCTACGTGCTCTTTCTGCTCCAGCTCCAAACTCTCTTCTTACTGCTGCTACATTTACCGCATTTCTAACCCTAACTTCCCTAGCTTGTCCACACGTTAAAGGCCTTAAGGTGTTTTGTATTACTGCAAT
>CALGNG010000072.1 GCA_937958735.1 uncultured Aquimarina sp.
GTTTACGGTAGATGAAGAAACAGGAATGACAGGAGCTCAGTTTTTGAGTAAAGAATTATTGTCTGGGACTATTTTGTTAAATTTAGATACGGAAGAAGACGATGAAATATGTATAGGCTGTGCAGGAGGTGTGGATGTTACAGCGGTGTGCAATTATATAGAGGAGGTAGTAGTAAAAGAAAGTGTAGGATACAAAATTACGGTTAAAGGCTTGGAAGGCGGTCACTCCGGTATAGATATTCATAAAGGATTAGGGAACGCTAATAAATTAATGAATAGATTACTTTATAAGAGCTATGAAAAATTTGGTTTACGTATTGCTAGTTTAAAAGGAGGTAGTTTAAGAAATGCCATTCCAAGAGAAAGTGAGGCCTTAGTTGTGGTAGATAAGCTAAGTCAAACAGCTTTTGAAGAAGAGATGAAATCTTTTGTTGGTGTGATTCAAAAAGAGCAGAAGCGTATGGATCCTAACCTGGAGGTAGAGGTTGTTCTTATAGACGCTTCTAGTAAGGTAATGGATTTAGGTGTACAGGAAGCTGTTTTAAAATCTATTTATGCAGCGCACAGTGGTGTCTACAGGATGTCTCCAGAAATAGATGGTTTAGTAGAAGCATCCAATAATATTGCTAAAGTAGTTATAGTAGATGGTAGTGTAAAAATAGATTGTTTAACGCGCAGTAGCGTAGAGTCGTCTAGGGATGATGTAGCCAATAGTCTACAAGCTGTTTTTGAATTGTCGGGATGCGAAGTTAGTTTTGGAGGAGAATACCCAGGTTGGCAGCCTAAAAGAGATTCGGAAATTTTAAAGTTGGTAGATAATACATACTATAAATTACATAAAGAAAAAGCGCATGTAATGGCATGCCATGCGGGTTTAGAGTGTGGTATAATAGGGGAACATTATCCAAAAATGGAAATGATTTCTTTTGGGCCGACCATTAGAGGAGCACACTCACCAGATGAGCGTGTTTCGATAAGTTCGGTACAAAAATATTGGAAATTAGTTTTGGCAGTATTGGAAGAAATACCTGTGATGGAAAAATAAATGGATACTTAAAATAAATATTGTTAGCTAAATCGTTAACAAGTTCCAAATATAAATGGAGCAGAGGCTTTCAAAATTCAATAAATATTATATTTTTGCTCTGCTTATAACTAAAAAAATAAATGGCAACATATAAAAAAAGAGGCTACAAGCCTAAAGCTGTAAAAGAACAAGTTGAAACTGAAGCTGAAATTGCAGCGGAAGAAATGGAATCAACTACAGCCGAGGTGTTTAATGCCTTAGACGAAACTGCGGGTAAGACCGAAGAGTGGGTAGCAAATAATCAAAAATACATTTTTATTGGAGTAGCAGCTTTAGCTTTATTTGCATTAGCTTATGTTGGTTTTGATAAATTTGTAAAGCAACCTAAAGAAACCACTGCAGCAAACGAAATATACCAATCCCAAAAATTCTTTACACAGGCAGAGCAAGCTTCGGCGACACAGCAAGACTCTTTGTATACTTTAGCATTAACAGGAGGACAAGGTAAATTAGGTTTATTAGATGTTGCAGATAAATATGGTAGTACTAGTACAGGTAATATCGCTAATTATTATGCAGGTTTTGCATTTCTTAAGACAGGAAAATATAAAGAAGCTATAGAGTCTTTAGAGAAATTTTCTACAAAAGAAGTAGTGTTAAAAGCTTTAACTTATGGTGGTATTGGCGATGCTTTTGCCCAATTAAAAGATTATGAAGAAGCTTTAAAATATTACGAAAAAGCATCTGGAGTAAAAGGTAATTCTTTTACAACTCCTAAGTTTTTAATGAAGACAGCCAAGTTAGCTATAGAATTAGGTAAACCAGCAGTAGCAATCTCTTCATTAGAAAAAATTGATAAAGAATATGCTAAAAGTACAGAATTCTCTGAAGTAGAAGGACTATTAGCAAAAGCTATAGCAATGAAATAATAGTTTTTAAACTATATATTTTAATTGCTTGTCACAAAACGTTTAAACGTCAAATAAAAATGGCTACAGCAAATAAAAATTTATCGGCTTACGATAAGAGTACAATCCCAAATGCGAAAGACTTTCGATTTGGGATTGTTGTTTCAGAATGGAACGACAAAATTACCAATGGTCTATTCCAAGGTGCTTTTGATGCCTTTACAGATTGTGGTGCATTAAAAGAGAATATTGTACGCTGGGATGTTCCGGGCAGTTTCGAATTAATCTATGGGGCAAAAAAAATGCAACAAGCTTACGATATGCTAGATGCTATTATAGTAGTTGGTTGTGTTATCCAAGGAGAAACTAAGCATTTTGATTTTGTGTGCGAAGGGGTTACCCAAGGCGTAAAAGACTTAAATATCCAAAACGATATTCCTGTAATTTTTTGCGTACTTACCGATAATAATGAGCAACAATCTATAGATCGTTCTGGTGGTATTCATGGTAATAAAGGAACAGAAGCAGCTATTGCAGCAATTAAAATGGCACAACTAAGAAAAGACGCTAAGTTTTAAATAGCACTTTTTTTCAAGGTTAAAAAACGATAAGGTTAATTCAATTTTAGTAACTTTATGTTATGGGTATATTAGCACGACGAAAAAATAAAAAATTTAGTTATACTCCTCGCTACTATAAAAATGATAGTGAAGAGAGTCCTTACGCAATAAAACAAAAATTTGATGCTTATCGTACCACTTTAGAAACACCTAAAGGTATGAAGGGGAAATTTTCTAAAGCTTGGGACGAATATAGGAGCAACCCCAGAAGCGATTCTAATAAGAGGATATTATACATATGTATTGTTTTAGTAGTCCTATTCTTGTTCTTTATCGAATTTGACTTATCAATTTTCTCTAAAAAATAATGTCCGATATTATTCAGTTATTACCCGACCATGTTGCCAATCAAATAGCTGCGGGGGAAGTAGTACAAAGACCTGCGTCTGTAGTTAAAGAGCTGATTGAAAATGCAATAGACTCTGGGGCTACCGATAT
>CALGNG010000073.1 GCA_937958735.1 uncultured Aquimarina sp.
CGATTTTAGAAGTCTAGGCTGCAATAGGTTAATGAATTTTAGAATTAAGAGCTGTTGTTTTATGTTTAGTAGAGGCTTTGTTAGTGGTAAAAAACTTCTTTTTAATTGTAGAGTTCTTAGGAGAGGATAAAAGATTGTATAGTATATGGGATAAGGGAATCTATTGGGCTGTATTGTGGAAGAGGTGTAGTCATAAAAAAAGAGACTCTCTAAAAAGAGAGTCTCTTGGATATAGTAATATTTGGTTACTTGTTTATCTATTATAAATAAGTATTTATAAGTTTACAGTCGTCTTAGTACTATTATAGTCTCCTTGAGAGATATATACTTCATAATCTGTATTAGGCATTAATCCAGATTGGTATATTTTATTAATTTCTGTTTTAGAAGTTTTAATTTCTTCTAAAGCATTGCTACTCCCTTTTTCGTAAATAATAATAGAAACTTCGTTATTACCTTCGTTGTTTAAGGTAATATTAAGCATTTCGTTTACAATACTAACTTTAGGTGTGTTATAAATTTTAGTTTCTCCTTCGATTATTTTAGAAAGTTTTGTGGATACAATAATAGGAGTTACTTTAATAGTGTTTTCTGTTTTCAGTTGGATATAATACACCCCCTGCTTAAAGTTAGAGAAATCGATATTTTCTGTAAAAGAATCTGCAACATTTAAAATGTCAGAAAAAATTACTTCGTTGTTTTTATTAGAAATAGATAACACTTCTCCTTGGGATACTTCTGTTAAAGAAATACTTAATTGTTTAGAAGAAGAAACGGTAACATTTACTTTTTTAGAAGCATTTGCTACTAGAGAAGCTAAAAGAGCGATACTTAATAAACCTGCGTTAATAAACTTTTTCATAATTAAAATATTTAAGCGTTTTGTAGTTGTTTGTTCTACACTACAAATGTACTGCGGTAGTGAGCTTAATTAGATATTCTAAATTGATCCATATTGGTGCTATTTTAACCTAATTACGTTTTTTAGATTCTGTTTTAGGGTAATTTACATTTAGTTAACATTAGGTTAACATAAATAATAATTATTAGTATACTTTTGTGTAAGTATACTAATTGCTACTAGTAAAAGGAGAAAAGAAGAGAAGTGGTACAAAAAGCTTAATATCGATAAAAGAGAAACTTATGATATTTTTTTAATTAAAATGTGACTGACTGCTAACATTGCTTTAGTACCACTCTTCTTATGTTTAATAAAAAACTAGTAGTTATATAGTTCTTATTGTTTCTAGTTGTTACAGGGTAAGGTTCTTTTTTATTTCTGCCAAAGTTTTTACCTCTATAGTACCTTTAGTAGGTTTCATTTGTGTCCAAACCCAGTTATAATGTTCTACTACTTTTTCGCCTTTCATATAAGGTGTTTTTCCAGTAGTGTGTCCATCTTTTACTACTGTAATGTTATAGTCCTTAATAAGGGCAGATTGCACGGTGGATTCTACACAAAAATCGGTGGCACATCCTGTTACTACAATATCGTTAATATTTAGAGCCACTAATTTTGGATGTAATTGGGATTCATAAAAAACATCGTTGACATATTTGTCAATCATAATATCGTTAGGTTCTACGATTAATTCATCTAAATTTTCCCAACCAGTAGTGTTTTTTTCAAATTCGCCACTTCCTGTACCATCGTGTTGAATGTAAATTACAGGGTAATCTAAAGTTCTAAAAATAGCCGCAAGCTGGTTAATTCTACTTACTACTCCATGGGTATCAAATCGCTCTATTTCTGGTTTAAAAGAGGCTTTTTGCATGTCTATAATTAGTAATGCTTTTTTGGGTTTCATTTTAGATATAATGTAAAAATAAAGTGTTTTATTTTTTAATAATGCAAATAAAAAGAATATTGTAATCAAGGACTCATAAATAAAAGTTAAAATATTAAAATTAATAGTATTACTTTTATATTTGCTTAGTAAAACAATTATAAATGCAAGAGTTACCTATTAAAATTACTACAGATTGTAATTTGTACTTAAAAAACCCAGAGACTAGCGAGTTAGGACAACGTATTGTTACGAATAGTATAGAACTAATTAACGAATTAGGTTTTGAAGCTTTTACATTTAAGAAGCTGGGAAAAAAAATTAAATCTAACGAAAGCTCAATATATCGTTATTTTGAAAGTAAGCATCACCTCTTAGTATATCTAATTACATGGTATTGGTCGTGGTTAGAATACCGTTTGGTATTTGCTACTTCAAATATTCTAGATCCAGAAGAAAGGTTGCGTATTGCTGTAGAAATTATTACTAAAAAGGTAGAACAAGACTTTGCTTTTGGTTATATAAATGAAGTATTGTTGTTTAATATTGTAATAGATGAGGGTTCCAAGGCGTATTATACTAAAGATGTAGACGAGGAAAACGAAAAAGGATTTTTTAAACCCTACAAACGTTTAATAAAACGCTTAAGTGATATGGTTTTGGGTGTAAACCCTAATTATATATATCCAGAAATGTTAATGTCCACAGTTATAGAAGGGGCACGTAAACAGCGCTTTTTTACCGAGCATTTGCCAGGTTTAACCACAACAATAAAAGAAGATAAAGACACGATTGTTTCCTTTTTTATTCAATTGGTATTTCACAATTTAAAAAATAATGTATGAGTAAAATAAAACTAAGTCCTTGGTCCAGATTTGTGAATTTATTGAGTCTAGATAGACAAGATATTAAACAAATCATATATTATTCACTATTTGCTGGATTTGTGGCTTTGTCCCTTCCTTTAGGAATTCAAGCCATTATTAACCTAATTCAAAGTGCCCAATTATCTACTTCTTGGGTTATTCTAGTGGCCTTAGTTACTTTAGGAGTGGCGTTTCAGGGAGTGTTGCAATTTATGCAGATTAGAATTATAGAAAATATTCAACAAAAAATATTTTTAAGAGCTTCTTTCGAATTTGCCTATCGTTTTCCTAAAATAAAATTAAAAGAACTACATAACAATTATCCGCCAGAGCTAGCCAATCGTTTTTTTGACACCATTACCGTTCAAAAAGTATTACCTAAACTAATTATAGATTTTCCAGCCGCTTTTCTTCAAATTGTCTTAGGGCTTATTTTATTATCTTTTTATCACACCTTTTTTATCTTATACGGGGCATTATTAATTCTGTTAATTTATGTGGTGTATAAATATACCGCGAAAAAAGGATTAGAAACCAGTATTAAAGAATCTAAAAATAAGTACAAAGTAGCTCATTGGATTCAGCAAATAGCCAGATCGCAAATTGGATTTAAAATTTCTGGCAAAACCACTCTAGGGTTAGATTACAACGATCAACTAACATCGGACTATTTAGAGGCTAGAGAAAGCCATTTTGGGGTTCTAAAAAGCCAGTTTATACAACTTATATTGTTTAAAGTATTGGTAACAGTAGGGTTGCTTGTTATTGGAGGAATGTTAGTAGTTAAGCAACAGATGAATATAGGGCAGTTTGTAGCCTCGGAAATTATTATTTTAACCATAATAAGTTCTGTGGAAAAACTAATAGGTGGTTTAGATTCTTTTTACGACGCCTTAACCTCTTTAGAAAAAATAGGACAGGTAGTAGATAAAAAATTAGAACACGAGGGAGGGGAAGACCCTTTTAGTATTAGTAATGCTTTGAATATTGAGTTGGACGATATTTCTATAGACTCAGATACAGGAATACCTTTATTAAAAGGAATTAATTTGCATATACCACAGCAGTCACGAATTCTTATAGACGGGGCATCTGGTCCAGGTAAAACAACTTTGTTAAAAATAATTTCGTCCTTAGAAATGGTTACTACAGGTGCTATTTATGTAAACGAAATATCGATAAACGCCATAGCATTGGCAGAGTATAGAGCAGCTATAGGTTTGGTACTGCCTACGCAGACCCCTTTTGAAGGGACAATCTTGGAAAATATAACCTTTGGTAGAACAGATATTTCCCAAGAACGGTTACATGAAGTTCTTAAAAATTTAGAATTGCTAAGTTTTGTAAAAAAACAACCTAATGGAATACAAACCATGATATACCCAGAAGATTTACAAATACCTTATAGTGTTACTAAGAAAATATTATTGGCAAGAGCTATTATCCATAAGCCCAAGATATTGTTGTTAAATCATCCCATAGAGTTTTTAGATTTTACTTGTGCAGCCAAAGTTGTGGATTACCTAACAGAAGAAAAACACAAATGGAGTATTGTTTTGGTAACAAACAATAAGCTTTGGGAATCCAAGGCCTTTGAGAAGTACGAAATGAGAGAAGGGACCTTAATTAAAAAATAATAGGATGCTAAATATTTCTAACGATAAATTAAATAAGAGGGTTAATTTAGAACATTTTGAAGCCTATCAGAAACTATCTCATATGGATAGTTTTCCAAAGTTCAATTTGTTTCTAAAAATTTTTACTATTGCGGGGGTTATTTTTCTTTTCTTTCCTTGGACACAAAATGTTTCGGGGAAAGGGTATGTTACCACATTAAGTCCAGAGAGTAGGCCTCAAAATATCCAATCGGCCATATCTGGACGTATAGAAAAATGGTTTATACGAGAAGGGGATTTTGTAAAAAAAGGAGACACGCTATTATTCATTTCCGAAATAAAAACAGATTATCAAGATCCAGAATTAGTTTTGCGTGTATCGGAACAACGTAATGCTAAAACAAATTCGGTAACCGCCTATGGGCAAAAAGAACAAGCCTTAGCCAATCAAATTGGTGCCTTAAGAAAAGAGCAGGGTTTAAAACTTAGTCAAGCTAGAAACAAATACCTACAAGCCCAATTGCAGGTAAGTAGCGATAGTATAGAGTTAGAAGCTTCTAAAACTAATGCTACTATTGCAGAAAGACAATTAAAACGTACCCTTACTTTAAACGAAGAAGGTCTAAAGTCGCTTACAGATTTAGAAGTAAAACGTTTAAAACTACAAGAAACCCAAGCAAAACTAATAGCGAAAAAAAATAAACTGGTATCTAGTAGAAACAAAGTTATTAATGCCGAAATAGAAATTAACCGTACCCAAACAGAGTATGATAATAAAATAGCTAAAGCACAAAGCGATCAATCTTCTGCATCTTCAAGTAAGTTTGAAAGTGAAGCCCAGGTAGCAAAATTAGAAAACACCCTTTCTAGTTATAAGATACGAAAAGGCTTGCAATACATTACTGCCCCACAAAGTGGATACATTAACCAAGCATTAATAGAAGGAGTAGGAGCTACTTTTAAACAAGGAGAAAAAATACTAAGCATTATGCCTGTAGAAAACGATTTGGCAGTAGAAACTTTTATAAGTCCTGTGGATGTGCCCTTAGTACATGTAGGAGAAAAAATGCGCTTACAATTCGACGGTTGGCCAGCCATATTTTTTAGTGGATGGCCCAATTCTGGTTACGGCACCTTTGGAGGTAAAGTAGTAGCTGTAGAACGTAGTATTAGCAAAAACGGGAAATTTAGGGTTTTAATAGCCCAAGATGCAGGAAATCACCCTTGGCCAAAAGATTTAAGAGCTGGAGCCGGAGCCAATGCCTTTGCTTTATTAAACGATGTACCTATATGGTACGAGATATGGAGAAA
>CALGNG010000074.1 GCA_937958735.1 uncultured Aquimarina sp.
GACTCCATTACCTTTTTTATAGGATCGGGTATTGCAGGTATTGCAGGGGCATGTATGACGTTAATAGGAAATATAGTACCCGATATGGGACAAACCTATATAGTAGACTCCTTTTTGGTAGTTGTAACAGGGGGAGTAGGAAACCTAATGGGAACCATTTTAGCAGGTTTAGGTATAGGGCAACTTACCAAACTGCTAGAACCCGTGTTCCATGCCGTGTACGGAAAAGTAATTATACTAGCCATCATCATCTTTTTTCTTCAATTTAAACCTAAAGGACTATTTCCTCCTAAAGGTAGAATCGCAAACGAATAATCCCTATGAAAATTTTATCTAAAAAAATAGCCATCGATTATTTGATCTTTCTAGTCCTGTTTATGGCCATCTTGCCATTGGGCTATACCTTTGGGTTAATATCCGTAAATACCATATCTCTTTGGGGGCGGTATTTCTGCTTTGCTATAGCTGCCATTGGTTTGGATATGCTATGGGGTTATACCGGTATTTTGTGCATGTGTCAAGCCCTATTTTTTTGTATTGGAGGCTATGGTATAGCCATGCACATGTCCCTATCCACAGCTAGCCAAGGGTCTTACGGTGCTGCCATACCCGATTTTATGGTCTGGAACCAAGTTACAGAGTTGCCTTTCTTCTGGAAACCTTTCGAATACTTCCCTCTGGCCATAGCCTTTGGAATTTTAGTACCCCTAGTTTTTGCCTCTTTTTTTGGATATTTTATATTTAAAAGCCGTTTAAAAGGCGTGTATTTTGCCATTATAACCCAAGCTTTAGCACTAGCTATGTGGCTTCTTTTTTTAAGAAACGAAACCATGCTGGGAGGTACCAATGGGCTTACTAACTTTAAACAATTAGGCGGATTGGATTTATCGCAATCCAGTACCAAATTAACCCTGTACTTAATCTCCTGTATATCATTAATTCTAATATACATAGGATCCAAAAAATTAGTAAATTCTAAATTTGGAAAAGTATTAGTAGCCATCCGAGATAGCGAATCCCGTATCCGATACACGTCTTACGAAATAAAAAATTACCAAATAGCCATTTTTGCTATAGCCGCTGTAATTGCAGCCATAGGAGGGATGCTATACGTACCTCAAACAGGAATTATTACCCCAGGTAGGATGGATGTAAAAGCCTCTATAGAAATGATTATTTGGGTAGCCTTAGGTGGAAGAGGTAAACTAAAAGGAGCCGTATTTGGTACACTATTAGTCAATTTTATGTACAGTGTATTTACCTCTGTATTACCAGGATCTTGGTTATATGTAATAGGTATCTTATTTATAGTTACCGTACTATATATGGATCAAGGTATTATAGGTTTACCTAAACAAATTTCTAAATATATGTCCAAACTAAAAGCCGCAAAGGTATGAGCCAAGTAAGAGAACAAATATTAAAAGTGCAAAACCTTAAAGTAGCTTTTGGAGGAGTACAAGCCTTAGATTTAAGCCTATTTAAACTCAAAAAAAACGAGTTAAGAGTAGTTATTGGTCCTAACGGAGCAGGGAAATCCACGTTTATGGATCTAATTTGCGGAAAAACCAAAGCCAATAGTGGTAGTGTACTTTTTAATGGAAAAGAAATATTAGGTAGAAAAGAAGTAGAAATAGCACAAATGGGAGTGGGAAGAAAGTTTCAAAAACCCTCCGTTTTTTCGGGACTATCGGTTTACGATAACCTATTACTAGCCTATAAAATGCCCAAAGATATTTGGAGTTCCATCCGTTTTAAAACCAACAGCGCCATTGTAGATCGTATCCATAATGTTGCTAAAAAAATTGGATTAGGAAACTTTATGGAAGTTACCGCAGGTGGGTTATCTCACGGACAAAAACAATGGTTAGAAATAGGCATTGTAATAATTCAAGACCCAACACTAATGCTAATAGACGAACCCGCAGCAGGAATGTCCGACAGCGAAACCGCAAAAACAGGAGACTTGTTACTTAGTTTAAAAGAAGACCATTCCCTTATTGTTATAGAACACGACATGAATTTTGTGGCACAAATAGCTGTAGAAAAAGTAAGTGTTTTAGTAGGCGGTAAACTGTTAACAGAAGGAGCATTTCAAGACATCCGTACCGACGAGCGAGTAATTAATAGCTATTTAGGAAGAGCGGTATAAAAAGAAACGTATGATATTAGAATCCAAAAATATAACAGCCTCTTATGGCGATAGCCAAATCCTGTGGGGAGTAGATCTAGAGGTAAAAGAAGCTTCTATTACTACCATTATGGGCCGTAATGGAGTAGGCAAAACCACTTTGCTAAAAACCATTATAGGGCTATTAAAAAATACAGAAGGGACGTTACTTTTCGAAGGGCAAGATATTACTAAATTCCCCCCACACAAAAGAGCCAAACTAGGGATAGGATACGTACCTCAAGGGAGAGAAATAATCCCCAAATTAACCGTATACGAGAACCTAAGATTAGGATTAGAAAGCACTACAGAAAAACTAATACCAGAAGAAGAAATTTACGAGTTATTTCCCATCCTAAAAGAATTTAGAAAACGCTTAGGCGGAAATTTAAGTGGTGGGCAACAACAACAATTAGCCATAGCAAGAGCCATTACAGGCCGTCCAAAACTATTATTATTGGACGAACCAACAGAAGGAATCCAGCCCTCTATTAGCCAAGAAATTGCCAAAATTTTATTACGTTTAAAAAAAGAAAAAAATATAGCCACTTTGCTAAAAACCATTATAGGGCTATTAAAAAATACAGAAGGGACGTTACTTTTC
>CALGNG010000075.1 GCA_937958735.1 uncultured Aquimarina sp.
GTTCACCCTCTGCTAATTCAGAATTTAAATGATTAGTTACTGTTTCTTTCCAAAATTCATATAAATTTTTAGTTCCGTTGACTCCAAATTTCGTCCCCATTTCTAAACGATAAGGTTGTATTAGATCCAAAGGTTTTAACACTCCATATAAGCCCGAAAGTATCCTTAGACTATCTTGCATAGCTATTATTTTTTCTTGCTTTAAAGTATAAGCGTCTAAGCCCGTATATACGTCTCCACTAAACATAAATACCGCAGGTCTTGCATTTTGATCTGTAAAGGGTAGGTTCCACTCTTGGTTTCTTTGCCAATTCAAATCTGCCAATTTTTCGCTAATATGCATTAGGCTAGACAAGTCGCTTGGTTTTTGCTTTTTAAGTGCACTATTTAATTCTTGTGATTGTTTTAAAAACGTCGATTCCGAAAATTCCTGAGTAGGTAATTTGGATTCTAAATCTAAAGATTTGGCTGGGGAGACAACTATTTTCATTGGTGTATTAGTCTATACTACTTTGTAGAATTTATATCTGTTTCAAATATAACTAAAAGAAAAAATAGTGCTTTCTAATTCTTATAAATACTTATACCTCTAAATTATTTTTATTCTTCATCTTTAAAAAACATTAACACTCAAGTCTTTATTTTTTAAATACATACATCTAAGATTCTTACAAATAGAAAATTAAAAAAAAGGAACATTAACTACTATTAGTGTTATTACACTATTATCTAACTATAACAAAGACAATAATCCAAAACACAATAGGTTTAGCGTATATTAATAAAAATAGAATTTCTGAAAGAATCGCTGTCTCACCCATCCCTAATAGTGATGCTAACACGATTACAAATTAAAACAAGATCTTTTTAACATTTTTTCTAGTGCAGGAAATACTACTAATAGAGAGTTCTAACCTTCTATAATCTATTATAAAAAACAGGCAAAACTCTTAAGCTCTGTCTGTTTTTTTTATTGAAAATGTTTTAAATAAGTCGATACAAATAAAAAAATATTTAACTAATTATGTATTGTAATAAAAATTAGTTTTCTTCTATTTGAAAGCCTAATTGTTTCATATCCTTCCAAAAATCGGGATAGGATTTACTTACCACCTCAGCTTCGTTAATTACTAAATCTGTTCTAAGTGCCAGTGGCGCAAATGCCATGGCCATACGATGGTCTTGATAGGTATCTATGGCTATATTTGCTTTTATAGTACTGGCTGCTTCCAATTTAAGATCGGTATCCGTAATATGTACAGATCCTCCTAATTTTTCTATTTCTGTTTTAAGCGCTTCTAAACGGTCCGTTTCTTTAATTTTTAGGGTATGTAGCCCTGCCATATGGCAAGATAGACCTAGACCAAAACAAGTAACAGCTATAGTTTGTGCTATATCTGGCGAATTGGCTAAATCTAAAACACCTTTAAAAGCGTCGGTACCTTTGGCAACATTTCCTGTTTTTTCTAAAATAATGGTATTGTTCGCATAGGTAGTTGTAACGCCTAAATGGCTATAAATTTCTGCTAAAGAAGAGTCTCCTTGATAGCTAGCTTCTTTATAACTTCCTAAAGTTATTTTAGCTGATTTAGACAAAGCTACTAAGCTATAGAAATAAGAGGCCGAACTCCAATCGGATTCTACCACAATGGTATCGGCAGTAGTTTCTTTTAGTGGCTTTATCGTAATTACATTGTTTTCAAAACTTCCCGCTGCTCCAATTTCTTTTAATAACGAAAGGGTCATTTTTATATAAGGTACCGAAGTTACTTTTCCTTCTAGCTTTATTTTTAATCCATTTTCTAAAGTAGGTGCTACTAACATTAACGAGGAAATGTATTGACTACTTACATTAGCCTGAAGACTTACTTCGTTCTTGGTTATTTTTTTTCCGTTTAATAAAATAGGTGGATAACCTTCTTCCTTTTCATAAGAAATATCGGCTCCCAAATCTCTTAACGCATCTACCAATATTTTTATAGGACGTTGGTGCATACGCTCGCTACCCGTAAGCAGTGTTTTCCTACCTTGGCGTGTAGCAAAATAAGAGGTTAAAAAACGCATCGCTGTTCCTGCATGGTGGATATCCACTTCTTCTACAGTACTAGCAATGGCTTCTTGCATTACTTGAGAATCGTCGCTATTGGACAGGTTTTCTATTTTAATTTTAGCATATAAGGCTTGTAATATTAACAAACGATTTGCTTCGCTTTTAGATCCTGTTATTTGCAAATTTTCGTTAGAAATATCTGCTATTTTTTTTAGGGCTAACTTCATTACTTTCTACTCTCTATAATTTTTCTACGCTGAAACACAAAGGAAACAATTAGTCCATATACTAATCCTCCCATAATTTTTGAACGCAAATATCTAAACAATAATCCTTTTTCTATAATATCGGTCTTAAAAGCTTCAAAATTTAAGCCTTTGTATTGTCCAATATGTTCTACTATAGCAAATACGATTACAAAAAGAAATCCTAATCGGACTACTGATCTCCAATAGGCATCCGATTTCATTATTTGTTTAAACATCTACTTTAATTTTTGATTATTATGGTGTCTGTCGTGATCTCGCTTGGTTTTAAAATCCAATTTTTTATTAAACGCGGCTTCCAAATCTACTCCTGTTTGGTTTGCCAGACACAAAACTACAAAAACCACATCGGCTAATTCCTCTCCTAAATCTTTATTTTTATCGCTTTCCTTTTCGCTTTGCTCTCCATACCTACGTGCTATAATACGAGCTACTTCTCCTACCTCTTCGGTAAGTTGTGCCATATTGGTTAGCTCATTAAAATAGCGAACTCCATGTTCTTTAATCCATTTATCTACGTCTAGCTGTGCGTTTTTTATGTCCATATTTTATTATTTGGGTAATAGGCTTAAGGTACCGGCTAATTTTTTAGAGTAGAGTTAATCTATTTTCTCTCTATGCCTAAAACCTATTACCTAACTCCTATACTTTTTCTATATTCTTTTTTTTAAACTAGCAGAAAATTATCCTTCCATTTTTTCTACTAATTCCATCCAACGCATTTCTTTTCCTTCTAAACTTTCTATAGTGTCTTTTAGTTCTTTCGATTTACTTATTAATGCCTCTCCTTCTAGGTTTTCCGTTGCAAAAATAGCTTCTATTTCTTTTTTCTTCAACTCTAATTTTTTTAACTCTCTCTCTACCTTAGTAAATTCTTTTTGCTCGTTATAAGAAAGTCTAGATGTCTTATCTTTTTTCCAAGTTCCTTTTTCTTGTTTAACATCTACTTTAGCTTCTATAACTTTTTCTGCCTTTGGAGCTGGACTGTTTTCGTAACTTCTAAAATCGGAATAATTGCCAGGAAAATCATCTATTACTGCGTCTCCTCTAAATACAAATAGGTGATCTACAATTTTATCCATAAAGTAACGGTCGTGAGAGACTACTAATAAACATCCTGGGAAATCTAACAGAAATTCCTCTAATACGTTTAGGGTAACAATATCCAAATCGTTGGTAGGCTCATCTAATATTAAAAAATTAGGGTTCTGGATAAGTACCGTACACAAAAACAATCGCTTACGCTCTCCTCCACTTAATTTTTCTACAAAATCGTATTGTTTTTTTCTATCAAAAAGGAAGCGTTCTAAAAGTTGACCTGCAGAAATTTGTCGTCCTTTTTTTAATGGAATAAATTCTCCAAATTCTTTTATAACCTCTATTACCTTTTGTCCTGGTTTTATAACAATACCGCTTTGGGTGTAGTATCCTATTTTAAGAGTATCCCCTACTACGACCTTACCGTTATCTGGTAATTCTCTACCTGTAAGCAAATTTAAAAAGGAAGATTTTCCTGTCCCGTTTTTACCAATAATACCTATACGCTCGCCTTTTTTAAAGACGTATTCCATTTTCTCGACAATTTTTAAATCTCCATAGCTTTTAGAAATTTTATGTAGTTCTAGGATCTTACTTCCTAGACGTTCCATATTAATTTCTAAGGTTACTTGGTGG
>CALGNG010000076.1 GCA_937958735.1 uncultured Aquimarina sp.
ATTTAATTTCATTAAATCAATTTAATCTTCAGTTTGGAATAAAGAAAATCCGGAGAATTGGAAATTCGTTCGAATTTGAACAGATTAAAGATTATGTACAAGGCGATAATATTAAAGACATTAACTGGAAGGCTACCGCAAAGCGAAACCAATTAATGGTTAATCAATTCCAAGACGAGAAATCCCAACAGGTATATTCTATTATAGATAAAGGACGGGTAATGAAAATGCCTTTTGACGGATTAAGTCTCCTGGATTATGCTATTAATGCGTCCTTAATAATTAGTAGTGTAATACTACGCAAATCGGATAAAGCAGGTCTGTTTTCTTTTTCTCGTAAACCAGAAAATTTTGTAAGTGCCGAGCGTAGAAACTCTCAAATGAATTTAATTTTAGAGTCGTTATACAACGTAAATACTAATTATGACGAGTCTGATTTTGGAAATTTATACAGCACAGTAAAACGAAAAATTACCCATCGCAGTTTACTCTTACTTTATACTAATTTTGAGAGTTTAGATGCTTTACATCGACAGCTTAATTACTTACGCGCATTAAACAAAAGCCATGTATTGGTAGTTATTTTTTTTAAGAATACCCAATTAGAAGAGCTTCGTAAAGAAAAAGCCTCTACTACTCAAGCTATTTTTGATAAAACTATTGCAGAAAAATTTAGCTACGACAAACGCTTAATTGTTGCCGAACTACATAAATATGGTATACAAACTATCCTTACCAAACCAGAGCAATTAACTATTAATACCATTAACAAATACTTGGAGATTAAGGCTAAAGGATTGTTATAAGGTTTTATTAAATCTAAAAGTAATCCAAATAGATAATATATACCTCTACTAGAAGATTTAGAAATAGGTATAAAAACAAGTAACGAGAATCATCTGATTCTCGTTACTTTTAAATAGAATTATTCCTTTAATAAAAAGGATTTGGACTATCTCCTTATTTTGAAATAATTAGTTTTTTAAAGTAAGTCCTGTTAATATCATCAACAGTAATTTTAACCACATAAAGGCCCTCTATAAAAGTATTTACATCGATTATCTTTTTATTAATTTCCTTCTTTAATAATCGTCCATTTATATCATAAAATTCTATATTATAGCTTTCATAATCGTTTAATAGCAATGTGATTTTATCGGACGCTGGATTAGGGTATAGTTGTAATTGAACATTATTTTGTTCCTCAACTATTCCACCTAAATCTGGAATATCTAAACTATCTCTCTCTTTAGAAATATTAATCTTAAAATTAGCACTACATCCTAATTGATTGCTTATGGTATAAAAACCTGCATCAGATTCTTTTATTTCCTCTACAGCAAACTCATTGTTAAACGTGTTTCCTTTATCATCGGTAATGGTATATGTATTATTATCTTCTGCTCCAGAAAGTTCTTGAACCGCCCTTGCTTTTAAAGTTAAAGACATTCCTTCTTCTACATCTATTACGTGATCTCCTAAAAATTCTTTCCCATTAATGGTATACAGCGGTACTACAGAATTCGCACCAGTACAGTTTAAATTATTAATATTTAATGGAAATGGAACATTACAGCCATATCTAATTTCATCAATTTCATAAATCCCTTTATCGTTTCTTACATCTTCTGGTTTTTGTACTTTTATAGTTAAGAAGTTTACTTCTGGAACTCTTATACCTATTTCTTTCGAAACATTTGGGGTATCTAAATCAAAACTATCTGTAGTAGGGTTAACCCATAATTTTATTTTAGTAACACCTCCATCAAAAATATACTGAGCCACCAACCAGTACGTTTCATTTACCTCTACAACATCTACATTATCTGTATCTCTATCTAGTGCAAAAACAAATCCTCGTCGCTTATTAAAACCTACTGCAGCATTATCGTTTATAGCAAATTCTACTCTACCTATTTGTAAAGAAACCGGTCTAAATAAACAACTTACCCATAATTCTTTTTCAGTTTCGATAAGGTTTTTATTGAAATTTCTTTTTAATATAATATCGCTTCCAAAAGTATGGGTTAATCTTAACCTTCCTCCTCTAGATTCAAAACTTTCGTACTCTATGGACCCATCCAAAATCTCTACATCGCCTTCTGTAGTTAATAATTCCCAATTTCCAGAAAAACCTAAGCCACCATTATTATCTTCTATTTTGCTGGTTGTTGGATAATCAAAATCTTCATAAGCTTCATTATCACATTCCTGTGTATCACAAACATTATTATTGTTTGCATCTATAATTTCTCCTACACAATCACAATTATTATCTATTTTATCGTTGGTAGTACATGCGTCATTATCGTCACAAGCAGTTCCTAGATCACAAGATTGGTTTTCGGTATCCTCTGCATTACAAATTCCGTCGTTATCGGTATCTACATAAGTTCCAAAACAATTACAGCTATCGTTGTACACATCGTTAATAGTACAAGAATTGTTATCGTCACACGCTGTTCCGGATAAAGTACAGTCGTTTAATCCCATTGGTATGTCACAACCTAATTGAAGTGCATCAATCTCGTACTCTGTACTCCCGTTTGTAGATGTTCTGTTTAGTACCGATATACTACTTGCCTCATCAACCACTACTTCACTTTCAAATTCTATATCTGGATTTTCTTCATCAAAACTATCTTTTGCTGGATCTATCCAAACTTCTACTGCAGTACCTTCTGCCTTTAGAGTATATTTACCCACTACCCAATAGGTTTGGTTAGCATCAAAACTAGTAGACATATTGTTTTTACCCTGTATTCCTAATCCTGATGCTCTTAGTTGACCACCACGTCTATTATTTAGCACTTCTACAACTCCTATACCTATAGCAGTATTAGAATCGTTACCTGGAACTACTAAAAAGTTACTATTGGCATCGTTATTATTTTTTCTAACTAAAAAATCTACCCAAAACACATCTCCTTTATCTAATGTAATGTTTAAATCTCTTTGCCAAACTGTGGTCTGGGAATTATTTAAGTGCGTTACCTTAATATGGTTTCCTTTATTTTCTACCTCTGAGTAATCTAATACTCCTGCAGCTACTTCACCTTTAGAACCAGATCCTTTACTTAGTTTCCAATCTCTAATCCAATTAGAATTACCTATAGAACTTGTAACATTAGAAAGCTCTATACCTACTGTATATTCAAAAAAGTCTTTAGCTCCTATAGTACATTCAATATTGTCACATATAGCGTTTTTATTGGCATCATTTTTACTGTCGTTAGGGCAAACATCACATACATCTGGAATACCATCTAGATCTGCGTCTATTTTATCATCTTGTCCTTCACATTGGTCTAAACTGTCGCATACTCCATCGTTATCGGAATCTCCACTAACAGAAATACAAGAGCATATTTGAAATTCTACCCAACGCTCGTTACCAGAACCTCCTTCTTCAATTACCTTTATTAAATCTCCTCCAAAGTTTACCTCTTCTCCTTGTTGTAAAGCTGCATCCCAAAAATCGGCTACAGATCTATTAACATCGTTAGCTCTTACTGTTCTTAAACTTTCTGGTTTTAAATCTAACAATCTATTTACATCTGGAGATATTGTTGGTTGCCAATACATTAATAATCCATTTTTTACAACTTTAGGATTAAAATTACTAGGTACATAAGTAAGCCAAAATTCTGGGCCGTATTGTAATCCATAAGTACGACTGTTGTCTACACTAGTTAAGTCCGATGATTGGTACATTCTAAATGTTTTACAATCTGTCGACCCTATAGGCTGAAATTCTATACTAGCAGGATCTATCCATCCTAAACTGTATTTAAAATAGCTGGTTAAATCGGCATCTAAACCTGCTGCGCCTTCCGATCCCATAAAGTGATACGGATCTACACCTCCTAGGTTTACTCCAGGAAAAATACCTTCTTTACCTTCTATACCTTCGGAATGCCCTATTCCCATAGCATGAATTCCTTCGTGGATTATTCCTTTGTATTGTTCCCCAACAATAACAGCATCGGGTAAATTTACCGAACCACGTAGACCATTACCACCACCTGTGGCACCTCCTCCTATGGATACATCGCCTTTAAAGTGATAAAATATAATATTGTAACTGCCTACATCAAAACCTCCTGCTGTGGCAGATTGGTTTAATTGATTTTGATAACCACCACTTGCTGCACTAAAATTGTATATGGGTGTAATATCAAACTTTTTGATAGATGCTTTACCATAAGAGACTTTTCTAATGTAATTATTAAACTGCTCTCTAGCTTCTAATATTTTTTCTTCTGTTCCCTCTATACTGCCTGCGGCTGGATCTTCTCCTCTAATCCAAAGTACGCTTCGCTCTCCAAGAACTAAATTGGGTTGGGGCAATATACGTTGTGCTATAATAGGGTTGGACGAGAAAAAGAGCATCCCTAAAAGCCCTAGCTTAATAAAAAATTGTTTAAAATTAAGTGAAAATTGAGTGATTTTTTTCATTTGTTTGAGTAGTTAAAATTTATGTTGAATTTAAAACGCTATATAACAACTAATTATTTCAAAATCCAAATTGTCATTTGTATGAAAAATCCTCAGAATTTTTAATGAAAAATTTTTTTTCATCAGCATTTAGATGCTTTATTACGATTACTTAGATATAATGTTATCCTTCTTAGCTAAATCTAGATCTACTTACTTGTAAAGCAACCCATTATTCGTTTATTCTAACGCTATAATTAAAAAACATATGTTTTTTTGAAATCCCAAAATATATATTAATCGGTATCTTTTGATTTTATTAGTATAATGCCTTATTCTAATTTAATTTTACATCAAATAATATCGATATCCTTAACTGGTTACTCTATAATTAGCATTACTTTAACAATGTCTACTTATTGGTTTTTTACTAATTTTTAGTAACTTATGGTTAATATTTTTTTATAATATTAAAATTCTCTTC
Source organism: uncultured Aquimarina sp. (assembly GCA_937958735.1). GTDB lineage: Bacteria > Bacteroidota > Bacteroidia > Flavobacteriales > Flavobacteriaceae > Aquimarina. The sequence continues at coordinate 4,922 of CALGNG010000076.1, forward strand.
TCTAGTCAAAAAACAAATAACGGCAATAAAACACGTTGAAACGTATTAAAAAAAATTAAAGAATCACTTTTTAAGAAATACTTACTGTTCTATAATAGAATAAAAAATTAAGTGATTTTAACATAAGTATTTCTTCAATAGTCTATATAAGTAAGTACAACTACTTGATTTACTTTATAAATACATTAGTTTTTTATTTATAAAAAAATAAATAAAAAAATTTAGATTGACACTTTATCTTAAAAATAGTTAATATTTTAGCTTGTAATAAGTTCTTTATTTTCTGTAAAAACTAATAAATCTTAATGAAACTATTCAAAAGAGCTTTAAAATACACTGGAATTCTCTTATTTTTCCCTGTTATTTATATTATTATAGGTCTATTATTATCTTTTATTACTATAAACAAAACTAGAGATCATAACATCGCTACTAAGGAGATTTTTTTACATACCAATGGGGTACATTTAGATATTATAATTCCTAAAAAGGATATTGACCCTGCATTGCTAAAGGGTATTCTACAATATAATAACGAGGATTTTATTGCTTTTGGATGGGGAGAAGAAAATTTTTATATTAATACTCCTAATTGGAACGATTTAACTTTTAAAAACACTTTTA
>CALGNG010000077.1 GCA_937958735.1 uncultured Aquimarina sp.
CTACACGAGAACGCTCATCTGTTTTGTTAGTTTCTTTATGTACTACAGAAGCTAAAGTGTATACCTCTGTTGGGGTTAAACCTATTTTATTAGCTTTGGCCTTACGATTGCTGTTCCAAAAGTGTTTATATTCTTTAAGCATTCGGTTCCTAAAACCTTTTGCAGAAGTATTCCAAAACAGCTCGTAGCTATTAGGGATGTACATGCTTAATATGGTTTCTTCTGTGAAATGGTGTTTTTTTAAGAAATCTTTATCCTTAAAAGTAGAAAGTAGATCTAAGCTATCTACATCTATTTGGTGTGAAATTCTTCCAGCTAAATCCTCTATTCGCTCTTGGTTATTAAAACTTACTTTTATAGGAGTATTTTTACTGCGTAGTGTTGTAATTATTTGATTATTATTGTCCCCTTTATTTATAACATAATGTCCAGGTTTTATGTAAGAGTAGTAAGCTTTCTTTTTGGCTAACCAATCAAAAGAATGGATGTCTGTTATAAGGGGTTTTAATTTATTTAATACCTCTTTTGGAGTATCGTTTTTACTTATATATACAGATACCAATTGGGTGTCAAAAGCGGTATTACTTCCTAAAACTTGGTTGTAAATAAAATAAGAAAAAATACCTCCGAAAATTACAGTTATAGTAGCTATAAGGAGTAGGATTTTTTTAATGTACATATATATGTTGGTATAAATTTTCGTTTTTAAATTTGCCATTAACTATAGTCCAATCTTTTCGTTGTCCTATAAACTTAAAACCAGCTTTGGTAAATAAATCTTGGCTTACACTATTGTCTTCGGTTATGGAAGCGTATAATTGATGAAGGTGTAGGTGGGTTTTCCCGTATTTTATTACTAATTGGAGCGCTTCTTTACCGTACCCTTTACCGCGTTGTTCTTTATTAAGTATTAAGATACCTAATCCAGCTCTACGAAAAGTGGGGTTAAAGTCAAATAAGTCTATAAGTCCAACAACCTTATCCCTATTGGTGCAAATTACTAACCTAAGTTGTTTAGCCTCGTAGATGTCTTGATGTGCATTTTCTAGATATTGTTTTATTAAAAATCTAGAATAAGGGGTTTGTGTGTTGCTTACTTCCCAAATGCGCTCATCATTTTCTACCTGATATACAAACTCTAGATCCTCGGGTTCTAAAGCTCGTAGGTAGATTTCTATACCCTTTAAGGTTACCATTCTATTTCTCCTTTAAAAGCCAGTGTTGCAGGGCCACTTAAATAAACATTTTTATAGCCATCATTTGTTTTCTTAAAGTGGATAGAAAGATTACCACCTAAGGTTTTAATATGGATGTTTTCAGAAGAAGTTTTTTTGGCATTATGCATCGCAATAGCTACGGCTGTAACTCCCGTACCACAAGATAATGTTTCATCTTCTACACCACGTTCATAAGTACGTACATTAAAGGTATCCTCTGTAATTTGTTCCACAAAATTTACATTACTTCCTTTTTCAAAATAAGGTGCTCCGTTTCTAATCTTTTTACCATTAGTAAAAACATCAAAGGTGTCTAAGTTTTTTTCTTCTTGTACATGGTGTGGAGAGCCAGTATCCAACCACCAATAATTGGTTTGAGTAGTAATATCTGTAACATTTTGCATGCCCAGTTTTACAATACCATTTTCTACAGTAGCATCGTGCGGCCCATCAATAGCTGAAAATTTGGCAGTATTATTAATTACACCAATCTCTTTAGCAAAAGCCACTAAACAACGTCCGCCATTTCCGCACATAGTACTCTCGTTACCATCGGCATTAAAATAGACCATTGTAAAATCGTCACCATTTACGCTGGGAGTTTCTAGAAACATACATCCATCCGCTCCAATGCCAAATTTGCGGTCGCATAAATGCGCTATAAGTTTGGTATTATTTTTGGATAGACTGTTATTGCGATTGTCAATAATAACAAAGTCGTTTCCGGTACCTTGATATTTGTAAAAAGGGATAATCATTATAGGTAAATTTTTGACTTACAAAGTTACACAATACCTATAAAAAGTAGTTAAAATATTTAGTTTTTTAGAAAGCTTTAATAAAGTGTAATACCTTTAAATAGGAAGCGTTAGTATAAGTAATAGTTATAAAATGTTTATGAAAAAAATAGCCTCATTTCTAATTATAGGAGTTATTGGTGGTGTTACAGCCATTGGAATTCAAAAATATATACCAAAATCGTTTTTATATAAAGAAGAAGCTAACTCCATAACAGTTTCCGAACCCAATAATAAAACCCTTGCGGTAAGCCAACCACAAGTTATAAATACAAGTTCCCGTATATCTTCGGCCATTAATACAGATTTTACTGTTGCGGCAGAGAAGACAGTTAATGCAGTAGTACACGTTAAAAATGTAGCTATTTCTAGACAACCTAGAAATATGATGGAGTATTTACGTAATGGTGGTGCAGAGCGTAAACAGCTTCAAGGGGCGGGATCTGGAGTTATTATTACTGCGGATGGTTATATTGTAACCAATAATCATGTAATTAAAGGAGCTAGTGAGCTAAGTGTTACGCTAAATAATAATAAAACATACAGTGCGGAAATTGTAGGGGCAGACGAGTTAGCAGATATAGCTTTATTAAAAATAGATTCTAAAGAGGAGACTTTTGATTATTTACCTTTTGGAAATTCCGATAATTCTAAAATTGGAGAATGGGTATTAGCAGTAGGGAACCCTTTTAATTTAACCTCTACAGTAACGGCAGGTATTATTAGTGCTAAATCTAGAGATCTTAATGAATATGATAATAATTTTCAGTCCTTTATACAGACCGATGCCGCTATTAATCCAGGTAATAGTGGAGGAGCTTTAGTAAATACTAGAGGGGAGCTTATAGGTATTAATACAGCTATAACCTCACAAACAGGGAGCTATGTAGGATATGCTTTT
>CALGNG010000078.1 GCA_937958735.1 uncultured Aquimarina sp.
GTGTCTACAGAGCAAATCCTTAAAGCACAAAAAGCAGTTCGTACTGTTTACATGGACGAAAAAATAGAGAAATACATTCTAGATATTATATTTGCCACCCGTTATCCAGAAAAATACAATTTAGCTAATCTAAAACCTTTAATTAGTTTTGGAGCCTCTCCCCGTGGTAGTATTGGTTTAGCTACTGCTGCAAAATGTTACGCTTTTATAAAAAGAAGAGGTTATGTTATACCAGAAGATGTACGTGCCATTGTAACCGATGTTTTAAGACACCGTATAGGAATTACTTACGAAGCAGAAGCAGAAAACATTACTTCGGAACAAATTATTAGCCAAATTGTAAACGAGATAGAAGTACCATAGAACGCAAAACGTTCTATACAAAGTAAAGGGTATAACAACCTGTACTAAATACTTTGGACTTATTACTTAATACTAAACGAGCCTAAAGGCGAGTGTCAATGGATACCAAAGAATTACTAAAAAAAGTTCGAAAAATAGAGATTAAAACCCGTCGTATGAGCGATCATATCTTTGGCGGGGAATACCATTCTACCTTTAAAGGACGTGGGATGACGTTTAGCGAAGTACGTCAATACCAGTACGGAGACGATATCCGAGCCATCGATTGGAATGTAACGGCGCGTTATAACGAGCCTTATATTAAAGTTTTCGAAGAAGAGCGCGAGTTAACACTAATGCTAATGGTGGATATTTCGGGGTCTCAACTTTTTGGAACTCAAAACCAATTTAAAAAAGATCAACTTACAGAAATTGCGGCAACACTAGCCTTCTCGGCAACGCAGAATAACGATAAAGTAGGACTAATACTATTTTCGGACCAAATAGAATTGTTTATTCCTCCCAAAAAAGGAAAATCGCATGTCTTACGTATTATTAGAGAATTGTTGGAATGCCAGCCAAAAAGTAATAAAACAGATATTTCCCAAGCCTTAAAATACCTCTCCAATATTCAGCGTAAAAAAGCCATTGTATTTGTACTTTCCGATTTTATGGATAAAGATTATCAACAAACCTTAAAAATAGCATCGGGCAGGCACGACCTTACAGGAATTCGCATTTACGACAGGCACGAAACCGAGATTCCTAATCTAGGAGTAATCCAAGTAGAAGACCCAGAAACTGGATCTTTACAAATGGTAAACACCTCCTCTAAACGCATAAGGGATAATTATGCCCAATACTACCAAGAAAAAATAGAATACTTTAACGACAGTTTTAGTAAAAGTGGTTCGGGAGCAGTAAGCTGTGCTACCCAAGAAAATTATGTAAAAAAACTGTTGGGTTATTTTAAAAGAAGAAGTTAAATGCAAGTATTAAAATCAATGCAACCTAAAAAAAAACACATCCCTAAATGGGGTCTTTTTTCTGTGCTCCTTTTTCTTGTTTCACTATTACAAGCCCAAGAGCAATACCAGATACGTAGCGCTATAGATTCGACTTCCATAGAAATGGGGTCGGTAGTTAACTATGCCATACAGGTAGAAGAAAACAAAGATAAAAAAGTAGTCTTTCCAGAAGGCGATACGTTTTCGCCCTTAGAAGTAATTAAATCTTTTAAAATAGATACGTTGGACGAAGGGGGTAAATACCGTTTGTTAAAACAATATGCTTTAACCCAATTCGATTCGGGACATTATACCATTCCAAGACAAAAAATAATAGTAGGCAATAAAACTTTCTATACAGATTCTTTAAAAGTTGAGGTTAGAGATATTGTAGTAGATACTTCTAAGCAAAAACTATATCCTATAAAAGGACTGCAAAGTGTAGAAGATTATTCCGAAACCAATTGGTTGCGAATTATATATTGGGCCATTGGTATTTTATTATTAATAGGTTTAGTAGCTTTTCTTTTTTGGAAATTTGGAGGGAAAAAGAAACTTACCGAGGCAGATTTGCCAGCTTATGACCAAGCTGTACTAGCCTTGCAGCGTATAGATACCAATGCATTGGTAGAAGCAAAAGAATACAAAAAATTATATTCCCAACTAACCGATGTGGCCAAAGGTTATTTGGATAAAGAAATTTCGAATAATGCTTTGGAAAGTACTACAGACGAATTGGTAGATACACTCCAAAAGTTAATGAAAAAGGGGAAATTAAGCATAAAGCAATCCACTTTAGATCAATTTAAGACGACTTTACAAACTGCCGATTTTGCAAAATTTGCAGCTATTAATCCTTCGGAAGAAGTGGCACTAAAAGACAAGCAGCTTGTAGACGAATTTATAAAATCGGTAGAAGCAGGAAAACCAGAACTTACCGAGGAAGAAAAACTACAAAACGAAGCTTACCGATTAGAGCAGGAGAAAAAGCAGAAAGAAAAGAAGCGCAATCAAACCATTCTAGCCAGTGTTATTACATTGGTCGCAGGGGTAATGTTGTTTTTTGTAGCAACCAATTACGATAGAGGATTGGATTATGTACTAAAACGTACTGGAAATACCTTATTGCGTAAAAATTGGATAACCAGTATTTATGGTGTTCCAGGTATACAAATTACTACACCAGGAGTGCTTACTAGAAGACCTGTTAAGTTAGAAGGGCAGCAGCAGCAAATGTTTCTTGGGAATCAAATTTATGTATATGGCGAGCTTGCAAATAAGTTTTATTTGTTGGTTAATACCATGTCTTTTAGACAAGAAGCTAATTTTACGTTAGACAATATAGATCAATTTTTGCCTTCCTATTTAGAAAGCAATGGTGGTAGTGAAATAGAGTCCTCTACAGAAGATTTTAAAACCATTAATGGTACTAAAGCTAAAAAAGTTAGTGGAAATCTAATTTATACAGAGCCTACTACAAAACTAAAAATACCATTAGATTTTACTTTAATTGTATTTGCAGAAGGAAATGGGATACAAAATGTAGGTGTATTTTACGAAGCAAAGGATAGCGGTTCTATAAAAGTAATGCAACGTATAATTAATTCGGTAGAAATTAAAAAAAGCAATAACTAATGTTTACGAGATACGTATTTGAAAACCCTGCGTTTTTTTGGTTATTGGCGTTAGTGCCTTTGGCCATTGGTTGGTACTTATGGAGACGCAACCAGCAACAAGCTTCTTTAAAATTAAGTAATACCAATGGGTTTGCGGGAGGTACCGATATGGTTGCCAAACTACACCCTTTAGTATTTATTTTAAAAGCAATAGCTTTTGTTTTATTAGTAATTGCTATAGCACGTCCCCGTATGGTAGACGAGAGTACACAAATAAAAACCACTAAGGGGATAGATATAGCTTTGGCTATCGATATTTCGCCCAGTATGTACGCAAAAGATTTAAAGCCTAACAGGCTAGAGGCTCTAAAGCGTGTAGCAGCAGATTTTATAAAAGGTAGGGTTACCGACCGCGTAGGTCTGGTGGTTTATTCTGGAGAGAGTTATACTAAAACACCTTTAACTAGCGACAGGTCTATTGTACTAAGTGCTTTAGCTTCTTTAAAATATACGAATAGTATAGAAAACGGTACCGCTATTGGGTCGGGATTAGCTACCGCAGTAAATAGATTAAAAGATAGCAAAGCAAAAAGTAGGGTAATTATTCTGTTAACCGACGGGTCCAATAATGCGGGATTTATAGACCCTAAAATTGCTTCGGAGTTGGCTTTGGAATATGGTATAAAAGTATATACTATTGGTATTGGTACTAATGGTAATGCATTATCTCCAGTAGCATTAGACGGTAGGGGAGGATTTAGGTATGCTAAAGTGCCTGTAGAGATAGACGAAGATTTGCTAAAGCAGATTGCCAAGACTACTGGAGGGCTTTATTTTAGAGCTACAGACAATCGCTCTTTAAAAGCGATTTATAAAGAAATTAATAAGCTAGAAAAAACGGATATCGAAGAGCTAAAGTTTACGCAGTATCATGAAAAATACCGATTTTTTGCACTAGTAGCCTTTGCTTTATATGCGTTGGCTTATTTGCTTAAACAAACCATTTTTAAAAGTTTTATATAACAAATGTAATTCAGCGAAAGCGAAAAAATTATGGAGAATTACTTTTTAGAAGAGAAAATATATTTTTGGTTACTAGTAGCCATACCAGTGCTATTGTTGTTTTATTTAGTTAATAGTATCTGGAAGAAGAAAGCACAAAAGAAGTTTGCAGAAAGCGAATTGTTACAGCGTTTAGCATCGGATAAGTCGGTATTTAAACCAGGTTTAAAATTTGTGATAGCAGGGATTGTTTTAGCTATGATAGCTATGGCTTTGGTAAATCCAAAAATGGGAACTAAGACCGAAAAAATAAAACGAGAAGGAGTAGATTTGGTTTTTGGAATGGATGTTTCCAAAAGTATGTTGGCAGAGGATATAGCTCCCAATAGATTAGAAAAATCTCAGCAATTGGTATCGCAGATTATTAACAGATTAGCAGGGGATCGTATTGGTATTATTGCTTATGCAGGGAGTGCTTTTCCGCAATTGCCTATTACGACAGACTATACTTCTGGAAAACTGTTTTTAAAGGCATTAAACACCAATATGGTTTCCTCTCAAGGTACAGCGATAGACGATGCTATTAATTTGTCTAAAACTTATTTTAACGATGTAGAGCAGACCAACAGGGTATTGGTTTTAATTAGCGATGGGGAAGACCACGAAACTGGAAATGCTAAAGAAGTAGCAGAAGAAGCCGCAAAAGAAGGTGTTACCATTATTACTATTGGGGTAGGAACTAAAAAAGGAGGACCTATACCTATTAAAAGGAATGGAATAGTACAGCGGTATAAAAAAGACAAAGCTGGAGAAACGGTGATTACTCGTCTAAATAAAGACAACTTAGAGGATATTGCTAAGCAAGCCAACGGAAAATATATAGACGGGACTAATACGAAGCAGGCAGTAGATCAATTAATTGGTTTATTACAAAACATGAATAAAAAAGAATTTGAAGCAAAGCAAGTAGCTAGCTATAAAGACAGATTCCAGTGGTTTTTAGGAGCCGCAATTTTATTAATTCTTCTAGACGTACTGCTTTTGGAAAGACGTACGCTTTGGGTGCAGAAATTGAATTTATTTAAAGAAAAGTAGAAAGACGATGAAGCAGCAAATAAAAAGTTTAATTACTACGATTACTTGTTTTTGTTTCGCTCTAGGAGTAGCACAAAACAAAAAAGAATTGCCTAAGCACGAGAAAGAGGCGATGCAATTAATTTTTCAGGGTAACCAAGAAATTACTAAGGAAAAGGCTAATGTTATCGAGGCAGAAAAATCTTACAGAAAAGCCATTGCTAAAGATCCCAACAATGCTATTGCAAAATATAACCTAGGAGTATCTTACAGTGCTACGCAAAATTTCCAAGAAGCAGCACAGCGTAACGAGCAGGCTGCGAAATTGGCAAAAAACCCAGGAGAAAAACATGCTGCTTATCATAATTTAGGAAACTCGCACATGGGAACAGGGGAGCTAGAAAAAGCAATAGAGGCCTATAAAAATGCTTTAAGAAACAATCCTACCGATTACCAAACCCGTTATAATTTAGCTTTAGCAAAAAAAGCAAAGCAAGAGCAGGATAAGAATAAGCCTAAAGAAGGAGACAAGGATAAGGAAAAGGGAGACGACGACAAGGAAAAAGATAGTAGCGAGGATAAAGAAGATGAAGAGGGAGATAAGGATAAGGAAGACGAAAATAACGGAGAAGATGAGGAAGATAAAAAGGACGACGGAGAGGATAAAGATGACAAGTCAGACGATGACAAAGATGGAGATGAAGAAAAAAAACCAGAAGCCCCTAGAGAAGGCAAATTATCTCCAGAGCAGGTAAAAAGTTTGCTGCAAGCTATGGAAAATCAAGAGAAAGAAGTCCAAGAAAAAGTAAATGCACAAAAAGTAAAAGGTGCACCAGTAAAGACCGACAAAGATTGGTAGGGATACATTATATTAGACGACAAATAAGAGGGCACTAATGGGATTGAAGTTTTTATATAGTTTTTTAGTATTGTGTTTTACGACAAGCATTTTAAATGCCCAAGTAAGCTTTGTAGCCAAAGTAAACAAACAGCGTGTAGGCCTTAACGAACGTTTACAAGTAACCTTTACGGTTAATAAAGATGGGGATAATTTTAGAGCGCCTAGTTTTAATGGATTTAAGGCACAAGGGCCTTCCCAATCTGTAAGTACCAAGTGGATTAATGGTAAAAGTAGTTTCGAAAAAAGTTTTACCTACTATTTAACTCCACAACAAAAAGGGAAATATACCATTACACAAGCTACCATAATTGTAAAAGGGCAACGTTATACCACTAATCCTATAGATATACAAGTAGTAGGTTCTGTAGCCAATCCTACAGATGGAGAAAATCCAGAGTACACGGCAGAAAAGAAAATACATCTAGTAGCTCGCCTTTCTAATACCAATCCTTATTTAAATGAAGGAGTTACTTTAGAATATATTTTGTATTGGGAAAATGGAGTGCAAATTTCGAATCCACAGCTAAACGATACGCCTAAGTTTAGAGATTTTTGGAGTCAAGAAATAGACTTAGGGCAATTAGAAGCCAAAAACGGAAACTACCAAGGAAGACCAAGTGCTTATGTGGTGTATAAAAAATACGTTTTATATCCTCAGAAATCTGGAAAGCTAAAATTAAGCCCTATAAGCATGACTGTTCCAGTACAGGTGCCAACTAATAGACGAGACTTTTTTGGAAGACCCGTATATTCTACTGTAAACAAAACCATAACTGCTGGCAATACCATCTTAAACGTAAAAAAATTACCAGCTAATGCGCCAGAAAACTTTACAGGGGCAGTGGGAAGTTTTAACTTTAGAGTCTCTCAAACTAAAAAAAGTTTAAATGCTACAGAATCGTTACAAGTAAAAGTAAAAGTAAGTGGAACAGGGAACTTAAAATTATTTAAACTTCCAGTACTAAAAGCACCAGATGCTATAGAGGTTTACGATCCAGAGCATCAAGAAAATGTGCGTATCCGTAGTAATGGTATGACGGGGTCTATTGCCGATAACTATACCCTAGTACCACAGTTTAAAGGAAACTTTAGCCTGCCTATTTTAAAATTTAGTTATTTTGATCCTATTGAAGGGGCATATAAAAATATAGGAGCCCAAAATATTGTATTAGATATTTTACAAGGACCTACCCAATCCCAGCAAAAGACCACAGCGGCGTTAACTACTAATACAGCAGAAACGCCTGTAGAAGAAAAAGTGGCAGCACAGCAAAATAAGCCTTTCCAGTTTATAGCAAAGGATGCCGATTTAAAACCTATAAAAAGCATTTTGTTTTTTAAATCTACATTATTTTGGTGTTTGCTATTATTGCCTTTATTAATAATCCCAGTAGTAATTTTAATTACAAAAAAATCGGCTTCGTTGGCTAACGATGTGGAAGGTTCTAGAGCTAGAAAAGCATCTAAGTTGGCAAAAAAATACTTGTCTACAGCTAAGAAAAATTTAGGAGATTCCACACAGTTTTACCTTTCGTTAGAAAAAGCGTTTCATAACTATTTAAAGTCCCGATTAAAAATAGAAACCGAAGAGATGAATAAAGACAACATTCACTCTATTCTAACAGATAGAAAGGTGCCTAACGAAACTATAGAGAAATTTAAAGCCATCCTAGAAACTTGCGAAATGGCACGTTATACGCCAAGTACCTTGCAGACCATGAAAGAAGATTACAATAAGGCTTCCGAAGTAATCTCTTTAATCGATAAACAATTGTAATATGAAAAAGCTACTATTTTTCCTACTTTGTTTAGGATATACATTTGCTAGTTTAGCACAAAATAATTTAGTTTTTGTAGAAGCGAATCAAGCCTATAATGGTGGAGATTACAGCAAGGCAATTGGTCTTTACGAAAAGGTGCTAAAAACAGGAGAACATTCCGCTAACCTGTATTTTAACTTAGCCAATAGTTATTATAAAACTCAAAAAACAGCCGCTAGTATTTATAACTACGAAAAAGCCTTGGCATTATCTCCAGAGAATGAAGCTATACAAATTAACTACGGCTATGCAAAACAAAACCGTTTAGACACTATAGAAACCCTTCCCAAAGGCTTTTTAAGCCGTTTTTATACAAAATTACTGCAAATGCCTGTAGACTTTTGGGCTTGGCTTGCTATAGGCGCTGTATTCGTTTTTGTAATAGGTTTTGTATTGTTTTATAAAAGTGAATATGCCTTGCAACGTAAACTTTATTTTGGAGTGTGGTCTTTAAGCTTACTTTTAGCTGTTTTTAGTTTATTGTTATCCTATGCTTCCTTTAATTATAAACAAGAGACAACCTATGGTATCGTATTCTCGACAGAAGTAAGCATACAAAGCGAACCTAACTTGCGAAGCGAACAAGTTTTTAAACTTCATGAAGGGACAAAAGTACAGGTCTTAGAAAAATTAGATAATTGGCATAAAATCCTGCTTAGCGATGGTAGGCTAGGATGGATGCCAGATAAAGAAATTAAGATCTTATAGAGGCTTATTTTATTTAATAGACGGGTTTTTTATACGATTGGCAAAGTAATAGTATTAGATATTTGTAAATTAAAAGAAGTTATGTGTTTGTATCGTTACAATATAAGAAACCGTAATATGCTTTTTATATAATATTTTAGTAAATGTTATTTTATAGATAGTCTAAATTTATCATTAAATTTTTTTTGGAGGTTTCCTTTTTGGTGATAAAGCTTATAGTAAATATCTCGCCTATTATATCCTACTTCACTTTTTCCAATTAAAAATAAGGATTGATAGATTCCTTTTTTTATATGGTAATAGTTCTGTCCATTTTCTATTTGATAAATTCACTTCCTGTTGCATATTTTTCAGTAATAAAATAGATATATTTATTATCTAAGGAAATTTTGAGGATTTGTAATGTTTTATAACTTAAACGCATGATTTCTTTTGGTTTATAAAAAAAGGAGTAATTTAATGGGCACAACTAATGTTACGCTCAAAACATGATTCCATTTTACAAGAAGGGAACTTTTTTGTTTAAAAAGTTCTTTCAAATAGACTGTAGGTCTTTAGCTATATTTAGGATCTGTATGGGTCTTATTTTACTGGTAGATCTTATGATTAGATCCACAAGTATTACGGCTCATTATTCCGACTTTGGAGTGCTCTCTAGAGAGGCTTTTTTTTCTAATTTTAATAATCAAGACCTTTACTATTCCCTTTATCATATAAGTGGGAACCCTACATTTATTTTGTTTTTGTTCATAATTGCTGGAATTATAGCTTTTTGTTACATGATAGGTTATAAAACTAAAATTTCCGCAGTATTATCGTTTATACTATTAGTGTCTTTACACAACAAAAATACGGTAGTGCTACATGGCGGAGATAGTTACTTACGGATGTTATTATTTTGGTCTCTTCTTTTGCCTTTAAATGCGAAGTGGTCTGTAGATAATTGGATAAACCCCATAAAAAAGGACATAAAAAGCATCTATTCTTTTGGGAGTTTAGGCTTAATGCTTCAGATTATAATATTATACGTGTTTACAGCGCTGCACAAAGACCATCCTATGTGGACAGAAGATTTTACTGCAGTTTACTATGCCTTAAGTATAGAGCAATTTACTACTCCGTTAGGATTAGAGTTATTAAAGCATTTGGAGTTGACAAAATTGCTAACAGTAGTAACCATATATCTAGAAAAATATATAATGTTACTTTTCTTTATACCTTTTTTTACAGCTCAATTTCGTTTATTGGGATTAGCAATATTGTTTTTGTTTCATATGGTAGGAATCAATCTTACTATGGAATTGGGTATTTTTCATTATGTATGCAGCACAGCCCTTCTTGTTTTTATACCTGGTTTTTTTTGGGAAAAGCTAGGTCTTTTATTAGTAAAATGGAAAAGTAAATACGCTTTTGTTAAACAAATATCTTATAAACAACAATGGACTATTAGTTATGTAAAAGAATTTTTTGTGGGTACGGGTAATTATAATCTAGTAGAGGCAAGTAGTACCTTTTTTGTTTTAACAAAAAAAATAGGTTATTGGACTACTCAGGCTTTTGCTTTGTTTATAGCGGTGTATATTTTATTATGGAATTTAAGGGAATTAAAGCCTTCTGTAGAAACTTACTTTTCTTATAATAACAATTGGATAGCTCGTGTTTTACGAATAGACCAGCGTTGGGATATGTTTGCTCCCTATCCAATGATAAGCGATGGGTGGTTTATTGTTTTGGCTACATTGGACGATGGTACACAAATAGATCTTTTTAATAATAACC
>CALGNG010000079.1 GCA_937958735.1 uncultured Aquimarina sp.
CTTCATATAAAGATGTAAAAATTATAGTGGATCAAATTTATAAATAATCTTTTGATATAGTTATATAATTAGAGTGAAATAATTAATGTTTTTTTGAATTTACCCTTATTTTTACATAGATTAAAATATTATAAATGAAAAAGAAAATTATTTTTGGTTGTCCTTCATTATTTGGTATTTCTGATGCAATAGCTAAAAATTTAAATCATTGTGGATTTGAGGTTTTTGATATTTCCACTCCAGGGGTGAAAATGAATTTATTCGATAAGATGCGATTGTCTATTCAAAAAGATATATTTAGGGATAAGAAAATTAAAAATAAATTATATATCAAATATAAATCGAAAGAAATTTTAGAAATAATTTCTCATTTTAAAAAAAATGAATTCGAATATTCATTTTTAATAAGGTCAGATATCTATCCAGAAGATGTTATTGATAGAATTTTCGAAATATCAAAATATAATATAGGTTATCAATGGGATGGAGTAGATCGTTTTCCTAATGTCTTAAATCTTATCCCGAAATTTGACAAATTTTTTGTTTTCGATGAAAAGGACTATTCAATATATAAGTCAAGGTTTCCCAATCTACATATTGCAGATAATTTTTATATAGATTGTTTTTCGGGATTTAAAGAGAAATCAATTGATTTATTTTATGTAGCAGCATATACAAAAAACAGACTTATTGATTTACAAATTATTTTGAGTAAAATCAAAGAAAATTCAAATTTAGAATTCTTTAAAATTTTTTTAGACATTAGAGGAAAAAAAATAAAACCTGTTAATCCTAATATACAGTACACTAAAAATTTACTATCATATGAAGAAAATTTAGAAATGGTAAGTAAATCTAAAGTGCTTTTAGATTTAAGAAGAGAAAATCATGATGGATTATCTTTAAGGTTTTTTGAAGCTTTGAAGTATAAATGTAAAATTATAACCAATAATAAAACTATTATAAATTATGATTTTTATAATTCCGCTAATATTTTTATAGTCGGTATAGATCCATGGAAGCATTTAAATGCCTTTCTAAATACAGAATTTGTTTCTGTAGAAGATTCTATAATTAAGAAGTATTCATTTTCGTTTTGGATTAAAGAAAAATTAGATATAAAATAATTTTCCTGTGGCTAGAATATGATTACTAAAGAATAATTAAATACAAATTTTAAAATTATATTTTTGTTATTATAACCAATTAGAATTACTAGGGTCTTTTAGTTTTTTATAGCATTTGGTAGGATATTATTGACCTTTTTAAAATATTGAATTTATTATATAAATAATGAAAAATAAAGTGTTGTTGGCTATGACTAGAGATGGTCATATTTTTGAATGTATAAAGGATAATCTTAACTTTATGGGTAAGGATTGTGAACTACTTAATATTCCTATATCGATTAAAGATTTGAATAATAAATCCTTGGTTTTTAAATTGAAGTTATTTATTAAATTAAAAATACTTAAAAATAAAAAGTATGTTTTGAAATATAATAAAGATTTTTACGAAGAAAATGTAATAAGCAAAATAAGAAAAGAAGGAAGTGATTACGAATCATGTTTAATGATTAGGCCAGATGTTTACACTGAAGGAACTGTAGATACCATAATAACTAATATAAAAAAAACATACGCGTATCAATGGGATGGACTTGATCGATTTCCTAAAGTATTAAAGTTAATACCTAAATTTGCTCATTTTTATATTTACGATAAAAATGATAAAGATAGATTTCCCAATACAAGTTTAATTACAAATTTTTATTTTGATTGTTATTTAGATAAAAATAAAAAGAATCCTACTTTTGATGTGTATTATATAGGATCTTTTGACGATAGAATAAATGATGTAATAGATGTTTGTACTCGATTAAATGAATTAAACCTAAAATTAAAGATTTTAATATACTGTCGTAGAGAAAATAAAGGGAAGTTAAAAAAATATCCATTTATCACAGAAATTTATAATCAAATTACTTATTATCAAAATTTAGAAAATGTATTTGATAGTAAAATTATATTAGATTTTGGTCATAAAAGTACCCATACAGGATTGTCGTTAAGACCTTTTGAAGCCTTGGGTTATGGTAAAAAATTAATAACCACTAATAGAATAATTAAAGATTATGATTTTTATAATGAAAAAAATATCCTTTTAATTGATCAAGAGAAAAACAAAGAAAATTTAATTGATTTTATTAATTCGGATTACGAGCCATTAAATAAAGATATATACGATAAACATAGTTTTTCGAGTTGGTTTAATACTATTTTTAATTAAGTTGTAGGATAATTATTATAAAGAAATAATAGATCTAAGATTATTTTTATTGATTGTATATCGCTATTTAATTTTTTGTGTTAATAACTATAATATTTTTTTTTTTGATAAGAATGTTTCAAATATTAAAAATGTATATGTTTACTTATCATTTTTAAACTATTTTGTTGTGAAAAAAATTATAATATTCCTCCTAGGATTAGTGCCGTTAGTGGCTCTTAGTCAATCAAAACAAGAAAAAATAAAAGGTAATAAGATTGTAGAATTAAAAACAATGCAATTAGAAGCCTTTACGAGTATCGAGGTGGAGAACGATTTTAATGTAGAATTAGTGCTAAAAGAGTCGCCAAGCATCTTAATAGATGGAGATAGTAATTTGCACGAACATATAGATATAATAGTGCATAATGGTAAATTAAGAATAAGCACTAATAAAGCTTTTACAAGGTATAAACGACTTTTTTTAGAAGTAGGGGTAAGTGAAAAACTTTCTAGTGTAATTGTTAAAGGGAAATCTAAATTAACAACTAAAAACACCATAATTTCTGATAAGTTGAATGTAGAGACTTACGATAGTGGGCAGGTGAAATTAAATTTTAAAGCAGAAAATGCTTCTTTTTTTGCTAAGAATAAATCAGAAATTAAAGCAACAGGAGAAAGCAACATATTATCTGTAAACGTAAACGATTCTGCAGAGGTAGAAATGGAGGTGACTTGTGATAATTTTAGTGCTTCAGAAAATTTAAAAAGTGAACTAGCAATAAAGGGAAGTGCAACAAACAGTATTTACCAGATTACAGATAATAGCTTTTTAAACGCCGCAGAATTTATTACAGGAACGGTTTCTTTAACCGTTAATGGATCATCAGAAGCCTATGTACATGCCACAGATAAACTGGTATTAGAAGCAGCAGGAAAAACAACTACTAATTTGTTAGGAAATCCATTAATTAACTTAAAGGTATTTAAAGATGAAGCTAGTTTTCATAAAACAAACAAAGCACCTAGTGGTTTAAAGTCCTTATTTCAATAGAAAAATTTAAGTATTATTTTGCTTGTTTATTAATTGCAAGAAGAATCCATTTAAAGCGACTAAAAGTTAGACTTGTTGATTAGTATGTTAAAAACATTGAATAATCAATTTTTAATCGTCATCTTTTTCTTGTAAATTTAGTAAACACAAATTTTCTAAAGTATGCATTTAGGACACCATGAATTTAATGATAATATTGCTTTAGAAAAATACGAAGCAATGCTCAAATCCGATCGAGTGCTTTTCTTCGATTCGGGAGAGTTTGAGTATATTATTCATCATTACATAGATCATGGTATGATTCATAAAGCTAAAAAAGCCATAACTATGGGGCTTTCTCAGCATCCAGATGTAGTTTCGTTACGCTTGTTGGAGGTAGAAGTTCTCGTATTCGAAAATCAGTTGGAAAAAGCAGAGCAATTGCTTACAAAAATACAAGAAATTGATGCAGATAACGACGAAACAATGATACAGAAAGCTTCTATATTTTCTAAAAAAGGAAAACATAGAGAAGCGGTCAATCAACTAAAAAAAGCATTACACCTTACAGAAGATCCAGCAGATGTGCACGCTTTATTAGGAATGGAGTATTTGTTTACAGACGATTTTGAAAATGCAAAAGATCAATTTGAGAAGTGTTTAGAGTTGGATCCTTATGATTACTCTGCCTTATACAATAGTATTAATTGCTATATCTATTTAGACGATACAGAAGGATCTATAGAGTTTTTAAATCGTTTTTTAGACAATAATCCGTATTGTGAGGTAGCTTGGCATCAATTAGGTTTACAATATTTAGATTTAAAGGATTATAATAAAGCCATTGCTTCTTTTGATTTTGCTATTATTAGCGACGATACTTTTGTAGGAGCTTATATAGAAAAAGCTAAAGTGTTAGAAAAACTAAAGCGCTATAATGAAGCCATAGAGCTTTACACAATTACCTTATCTATAGACGATCCTACGGCCTATGCTTTACTTAGAATTGGAAACTGCTACGAAAGGTTAGGGAAAAAAGAATTGGCCTTAAAAAACTATAATAAAGCGGTTACAGAAGACCCGTTATTAGATAAGGGGTGGTTAGCAATAACCGATTATTATAAAAGAGATAAAGAATATTTAAAAGCTCTCCAGTTTATAAATAAAGCTATAGATATAGATGCTGAAAACGAAAAATACTGGAAAAAATATGCTAAAATTAATAACCTATTAGGTTTTTATGAAGAGTCCGAACGTGGATTTAGAAAATCAATAGAAGCAGGGGATGCCTCATTAGAAAATTGGTTAGACAGAGCAGATATGTTAAGAACATTAGGAGAACCAGATGCGGCCTTAGTATGTCTAGAACAAAGTTTAGAGTTTTATCCAGATAATGCAGAAATTTTATATAGGTTAGCGGGTGTATATTACGAGTTAAAATTTATAGATAAGGGAGAAAATTGTTTACACTCTGCCTTAAAAAAAGATTCTGAATACAGTATAATTTTAGAAGAGTTATTTCCTAATGTATATGAAAAAAAACAAGTGAAACAAATTTGTGCATCCTATAGTAAATAATTTTTTTCTCTTATAAATTTAGTTAGCTTTGGACTAAACCAGAATCAGTTAGATGGAGCGTACTTTAAAAAATTATTTCTTGTTACTTTTAAAAGGCATGGCCATGGGTGCAGCAGATGTTGTCCCTGGAGTATCGGGTGGTACCATAGCCTTGATATCGGGAATTTATCAAGAATTGATAGAAACTATATCTAACTTAAACTTTAGCCTAATTAAGACTTGGAAGCAAGAAGGTTTTAAAGCTTTTTGGAAAAAAGGGAATGCTAATTTTTTGTTAGCGATTGTTAGTGGGATTTTTATTAGTGCTTTAAGTATTATGAACTTGATGCATTACCTTTTAGAACATCACCCTATTCAAATATGGTCTTTCTTTTTTGGTCTAGTTTTATCTAGTGTCTTTTTTGTAGGGAAACAAGTAGAGAAATGGTCTATCTATAATGGGATGTTTTTAATAATGAGTGCTTTCTTATCTTATTTTATAACTACATTAAGTACATCTAGTAGTTCTGATAATCTATTGTTTTTATTTTTATCTGGTGCTATAGCCATATGTGCTATGATACTTCCAGGAATATCGGGATCTTTTATATTGGTTTTATTAGGATCGTATGCCACTATAAGCACAGCAATTCATAATTTAGAAATTAAAAAATTAATTATCTTTATGTTGGGGTGTTTTGTAGGGTTGTTATCCTTTTCGAAATTATTAAAATGGCTTTTTACAAAACATAGAAATGCGACACTAGCTATTTTAACAGGCTTTATTTTGGGATCTTTAAATAAAATATGGCCTTGGAAGCAAGTATTAGATTCCATACTAATAAATGGTAAAAAACATATAATAAAAGAAGTTTCTATTTTACCGAAAAGTTATGAGGGAGAACCCTATATAATGTGGGCAATAATTTTTGCAATACTAGGATTTCTTTTAATTTTTGGATTAGAAAAACTAGCCTCTAAAAACAATGCGCAAAATTAAATTCGAAAAACGAAATCTAACCAACAATATCTTTCTTGTATTAAAGGGTATTGCAATGGGGACAGCTAATAAAGTGCCAGGGGTTTCTGGTGGAGTAGTCGCTTTTGTTGGGGGGTTTTATGAAGAATTTATTTATTCGCTGCAAAAAATAAATTTAAAAGCACTTAGCCTATTTTTTAATTTACGTTTAAAGAGTTTTTGGAGCTATATTAATGGGAACTTTTTAGGTTTACTTATTTTAGGTATGCTGGTAAGTTACTTTAGCGTATCTAAATTATTAGATTATTTTTTAGAACAGCAAGAATTAAATGTATGGTCTCTTTTTTTTGGGATGATTATAGGTTCTATAATTTATATTTCTAAAAATTACGAAAATTGGACTATTAGAAATTTCCTCTTTTTAATAGGAGGCACATTAGTAGGTATTGCTATAAGCTTGTTGGAACCCGCTAGAGAAAACGATAATTTGTGGTTTGTGTTTCTTTGCGGTGTTATAGGAGTTTCTGGGATGACATTACCCGGGCTTTCGGGGTCTTTTATTTTAATACTACTAGGTAATTATGTGTTACTTTTAGTAGATTCTGTAAACATATTGTACGATACGATCTTCTTTGTCTTTAATAATAATTATGCTTTTTTAGAAAATGCACAGCACATGCGACTATTAAAAGTACTTATATCATTTTCTTTAGGTTCTTTCTTTGGTTTAGTAAGTTTATCCCATTTATTAGGGCATGTTTTAAAGAAATATAAAGATCAAACCTTTGCAGTAATTATAGGCTTTATAACAGGATACTTGGGGGTAGTTTGGCCATGGAAAAATAAAGTTTTTAAAATAGCAGAAGAAGGTATCCCTTTAATAGATCCCGAGGGCAATCAAATATTAGATCATTATCAACGTTATTTACCTTCACTAAGTACCAACACCTATATGGCACTGCTGTGGATG